>JAMDBH010000049.1 GCA_023487615.1 Gammaproteobacteria bacterium | reverse complement strand
CCTGTTGCCGGGATTAATCGCAGCGTCGGTCTGGATGAAGTTTTCAAAGGTGTTGATGCCGAGATGGTTACGCCCCGTAGCACTGACGATGCCGTGAGTGACGGTCTGTCCCACGCCGAAGGGATTGCCGATGGCGAGCACCACGTCGCCTACTTGCAGGGCATCCGACTGGCCGATCACGATGCTGGGCAGCTTATCCATTTCTATCTTTAACACCGCCACATCGGTCTCGGGATCGGAACCCACTACTTGCGCTTGGGCGCTGCGTCCGTCGCTGAGGGCGATCTGGATTTCGTCGGCGCCGTCAATCACATGATTATTTGTGAGGATGTAGCCTTTGTCACTGATAATGACTCCCGATCCGAGGCTACTTTCGAGCCGTTGCCGCGGGGCGAACTGAGGGTTGCCGCCGAAAAAGCGCTGCATGAAGGGGTCGTCCAGAAACGGATGCGGGCGCTGGGTGATAACCTTGGTTGTAAAGATATTGACTACCGAGGGCGCAGCCTGACCCACTCCCTTTGCGTAGGAACTGGGCGCGAATGCGGATAGGTCAGAAGACGAGCTTGCGGCCGCCGGGCGTGTACTCTCCTTAACCTCCACGACCGTGTCGCCCTTCTTGAGCAGTCCGGGGTAAAAGACCACGATGATAAACGCGGCGGCGAGTCCGGTGATGATGGACTTGATCAGAAACGACAGAAGATTACGGATGCGCATAGATATCCCCACTACCGGATAATGACAGTGGGGATGGTAGCACGCTCACAGATTGATTCAAAACGAGTTTTCTATCAACCTATTGGGAAGATTACAGCCTCACCAGTCCGGCGCGGTTCAGTGACCAGCGTATCGCAAAAAAGACCACAACTGCTAATACCACCGTCACCACGATGTCGAAGATCGAGGTCATGGGGAAGTGATAGAGCTTCGGGTCCACGGAACCGGATATCCACGTATAGCGCTCGATCCAAGTACCGACTAGGATGCCTGACGCGACGGTGATGATAACCACCGGATTGTGCCGGTTGGCGGTGAACAAGAAGGTCGTGAATGGAACGATGAACTTGAGCGTAAAGAACGTCCACCACAGCGGCGAGTAGCCGCCGATCTCCATGTTGGGCTGCATCGGCCCGCCGTACATCATGTTGAAGAAACGGATGGTCTCTTCGGGGAAACGCCCGTACCACATGATGAGGAATTGCGTAAAGAACAGATAGGTCCACAGAATGGTGAAGGCAAACATAAACTGCGCGAGATAATTGAACACGAACTCGGGCAGAGGCTTGACGAGTTTCCCGGAGCGACTCAGCACAAACAACAATACCGCCAGGAACCCCAGCGAGGCGTGGAAATTGCTGACGAAGTGGTAGGCGCCGTAACTCGCGCTGTGCCAGCCGGGCATCTGGGTCATCTCAAAATCCCAGGCCACCATGGTCGCGTAAGGAACATAGGCAAACGGGATCAACAGGGTAATATTACGGAAGGTGCGCGCGATTGCGGGCGAAGGATTAGTTTCGCTCAGTTTCTGGTATCTAAGAAACAGACTGTACAACCCAACGACTACGATAAATCCGATGATCTCACGCGCCACCAGGAAGGTGTAGTTGTGCCACAGGACGGTGTTGTCGCGCCACCCCCCCGGCAGGTGATGCTCGCCCTCGTTGGCATGGGCCAGCCACTGGAAAGTATGCTCGCCGTTAAACAGAAGGATGAGCAGCAGGACGAAGGCCACCGGGAACAACACCGCGAGGCTTGCCACCAGACTGCGTATCTGGAAACGCCACTTGGCGTTGGCCATGTGCAGCAGCGCCGACAGGGTGATCGTCCCCAGCGCCATGTAGAGGATGATTAAAAAATTCGTGGTCAGTACCGACCAACTGCCGAAGTTTTGCATTAAATCATTACTCCTCTAAGAAATTCTGAAAAATTCGTCCCTGAATTTTTCAGAGACGAAAAGCAAAAAATGCGATTTTTTCTTTTCTCCATTTTTCAAACACTTGAGTGTTTGAAAAATGGCGGCACATCCATGTGCCGCAGGAATCTCTGAACAAATCAGAGATTCCCTAACCTGTTATTGAGTCGCTGCCTGTGGGGCGGCAGCGGCCGCCTCTTTGGTCAAGGCGTGGCGCACATAGTTGACGACATGCCAGCGCTCTTCCGGTGACAGATCATTGGAGCCCACTCCGCCCGCCGGTACGCCATAGGGCGGCATCACCGCACCGCCGTGGGTGATGGTGCCGTAGACCCAGCCTTCGGTGAGATCCTTCTGTGCATAATCCGAGGTGAGGTCAATCGCGCCAATCTTGTCCGTCACAGGGGAATCAGCCTTGCCGGTCTGCCCGTGACAGGCGGCGCAGACGATGCGAAACAGCACACGTCCCCTTTTTATCGAGGCCTCATCCGGGGGAAACGGATTGGTCAGATCATTAGTCTCTTCACGGCTGGCCGTTTGGGTCAGGATACCTTGCACGGGAACCGAGCGATGAGGGAAGGGGGCCAATTGCCCGTTACGTTCAGGTTCCTGTGGCTTGATGCTGGGTTGATTCATCATGTCCTGCGACCACGGCCAGGCATAGACAAACACCGGGGCGAGCAACGGCACGACAAGGAATAGGCGCAGGGTTTTCATCGAATGATCTCTTCGCGTATTTCGACTACATTGTGTTGGTGGAACAGCGACTTCAGCGGCGCCAGGTTGGGTTCATTAACCTCCAGCAGGATGCCGATCTGATCCAGACTGATTTTTTCGCTATAAAGCGAACCGGGGCGCGACGGCAATCGCGCGCCGATCAGGAGACCTATCAGGGTGAACAGCACGCCGCCCAGGATCATCATCTCGTAATTCAATACGAAGTTGGTGACCAGGGTCACCACCGGCTTGCCGCCCTGCGGCTGAACCAAAAAGGTGGCCTGCGCCGCGGAGATCCACAGCCAACTGCCGATCAGGCCGAACAGTCCTCCGAACAGCGTGAAGAACTGCACATGCACGCCGCGGTCGCCGAGCGCCTCTTCGACCTCCGGGTGCTCGATAGGCGAGATCAGGGTCACGTCATTAACGGAAACGCCGCTCACCTTGTCGGCGCGAATGTCATAAATGGCCTTGGTGGCCTCGTCAAAATTGCTGAACAGGCCGAGTAGGCGGTGGCTCTTTTTCATACCGCGTCCTCCTTTTTCATGTGTGCGCCGTAGGCGGGTGCGGCGCCGCCGACGCGCGCTGCCGCCTTTTCGGTGGCGAGCTTGCGGTGGTAAACCATTTCCTTGACCTCGTACATGGAGACCGACGGGAAGATCTTCACGAACACCAGGAACAGCAGGCCGAACCAGCCGAAGCTGCCCAGCACGATAGCCCAGGAGGTGACGGTCGGCCACATCACGTCCCACGACCAGGGATAGAACGACTGGGACAACGTGGGCGAGACGATCATCCAGCGTTCCAGCCACATGCCGACGTTAAGCAGGATGGACACCGCCATCATGGTGGGGATGTGGCGGCGCAGCGAGCGGAAGGCGAGCGTGAACGGCAACACCGAGCCAAAGAACATCATGCTCCAGAAGGCCGGCGCATAAGCCCCCGTCATCTTGCCCCACAACACCTCCTTTCCGTATACGTCATGGCCGTACCACACCGAGGCGAACTCGACCAGATTCAAATACGTCCACATCATGGCGATGGCAAAAGTGAGCTTGCAGATCTTCTCCAGAATAGGCAGCGTCATGTACTCCTCCCAACGGAAGTAGTAGCGCAGCAGGATGAACAGGGTGATGATCGCCGCGCATCCGGAGTACAGCGCGCCAGCCACGAAATAAGGCGGGAAGGTGGTCACGTGCCAGCCGGGATTGATGGACATGGCGAAGTCGGACGACACGATGGAGTGCACCGAGACGGCCAGCGGGATCAAAAAGATCGCCATCAGCATATAGGCCTTGCGGAACACGCGCCACTGCCGGTCGTTGCCGCACCAGCCTAGCGACAGCGTGCTGTAAAGCCGTTTACGCCAGCCGGTGGTGTTGTCGCGCGCGATCGCCAAGTCCGGCAACATGCCAATGTACAAAAACAGCGCCGAAGAAGTGAGATAGGTCATGATCGCAAAGCCATCCCACGACAGCGGGGAACGGAAATTCGGCCAGGTGCCGCGCGATGGAATATAAGGGACAACCCAGTAGAAATTCCACAGCCTTCCCAAGTGAATCACCGGAAACAGCAAGGCCGTCATCAGCGAGAAGGTGGTCATGGCCTCGGCGAAACGATAGATCGGTTTGCGCCAGTCGGCGTGTACGATGTGCAGAATCGCCGAGAGCAGCGTGCCGGAGTGGCTCATGCCAATCCAGAAGATGAAGGTGGCGATGTACAGATTCCACATGTGCGGGTGGTTCTTGGACATGCCCATGCCATGTTGGTATTGAATCACCTCGGCGGTGAAGCCGATGGCGAGCAGCACCAGGCAGACGATGATGGAATACCAATAACCCCGGCGCGGGTTGTCCAGGGAGCGCAGGATATCAGTATTGATCTGTTTCCACGGCAGATCTTCGCGGATATCTTTTTCTTGGGAGTGTATCGCTATATCTTTCATACCAGCCTCTACCTTCACGATGGCGTTACGCTGACGAAAAGCAAAAATCACATTTTTTACTTTTTGCCGGGCAGGGAGCCCCAATGCCGCGCGCGCAGGGATGCGCAGGAGCGGCCGGCTCTGAAAAAATCAAGGATGAGTTTTTCAGAGTTTTCATACAGTCTCGCGTACCCGTTCGAGATACATCACCGACGGGTCCGTGTTGAGTTCTTCCAGCACGCGGTAACCGCGCAGTTCTGGATTCTGTTTGTCCTGCTCGTGGCGCGGACGGCCCTGCTCGTCCACCCGCGAGACCTGATGCGTGGCCCACAGCTTCGTCACCTGACTCTCCGGGTCCATCAGATCGCCGAAGTGGATGGCATTGGTGGGACAGGCCTGCGCGCAGGCGGTGGTGAACTCGCCGTCCTTGATCTTGCGGTTCTCCATCTTGGCCTTGTCCTTGGCGGTGCGGATGCGCTGCACGCAGAAGGTGCACTTTTCCATCACGCCCTTGTCGCGCACTGTGAGGTCGGGGTTGAGTTGCATGTTGAGCGGCTCCGGCCAGGAGCTTTCGTAATACGACCAGAAATTGAAATAACGCACCCGGTACGGGCAGTTGTTGTTGCAATAACGCGAACCAATGCAGCGGTTGTAGACCTGCGCGTTGAGCCCATCCGGCGTGTGATAGGTGGCCACCACGGGACATACCGGCTCGCACGGCGCGGCGCCGCACTGCTGACACATCATGGGTAGGAAGCTCGCGCCCTGCTCCGGGAACTCCTGGTCGGGCTGATCCCAGTAACGCTCGACGCGCATCCAGTGCATGAAGTGGCCCTGCGCGAAACGCTCCGGCCCGACCACGGCCAGGTTGTTTTCCGCATAACAGGCGGTCGAACAGGCATTGCAGCCGATGCAGGCGTTGAGGTCTATTGCCATGCCCCAGCGATGTTCATAATGGTGGAAGCCGCCCTCCTCGATGCCCTTGCGGTATTGCGACCAGTTGTCTATCAGATTCTGTAGCGACGACATGGTTTAAGCTCCTTCCGTCTTGCGGAACTGATCTGCGGAAATGGTCACCACCAGCTTGCGGCCGCGTTGACTGTTGTTGCCGCGGCCCTCGATGACCAGAGGTTCATTTTTTCCCGTGTTGGCCAGCTTGACGCGCGTGCCGTACAGCGCAAGCTCGCCGGTCTTGGCGTCGGCGACCGGATTGAGGATTTTCAATACATTCGCGCCCCGGTTCTTGGCGTAGCGGCCGTAGGCCTCGTGGCCCTGACCCATCGGCACAGCGACCACGTCCGGGTGCACGCCCTTGAACAGATAGGCCTTGACCTTGATCGAACCCTGCTCCGAGGCGATCTCTATGACGTCGTCTTCCTTGATGCCGAGCTTCGCCGCCGTGGCGGGATGAATCTCCGCCCAGGTATCCCACACCACCTTGCTGATCTGATCGGGCGCCTCTTGCAGCCAGGGCAGGTTGGCATGCCGGCCGTCCCACAGTCCCAATTGGGCGGAGGGCACCAAGTAGAGCGGATAGCCTTCATTGGGCTGCGCGTCGGGCAGTTTGATCTCGGGTACCTGCGGCTTCAGCTCTTGCGCAGCGGCGGCCACCTTCAGCACGCCCTTTTGCAGGGTCTGATTCCAGAATACGTTGTCGCTCGCGGCGTCGCCCTTGTATTCGGCAGGCAGGCTTGCCACGGCGTTGCGCAGGTACGCGTAGTAGTCTTCCCAGGCGGCATACTGTTCGGGCTTGCCCAGCTTCAGGAGTCTGAGCAGCGCATCGCCGAAGCCGATGGTGTCTTTGTACATGCGCTCCATCAGCGGTTGCTGCACCGTGATGCCGGCCTGTTCCGGCTGGTAGGCAGCTACGTGCGTGCCCCAATCTTCCAGATACGACGCCAGCGGGATGACCAGATCGGCCGCCTCGGCGGTTTCGTCGGGGAACTGGGCGAAGGCGACCTTGAACGGAATCTTTTGCAGGGCCTCGGGGAGCGCCAGGAATTGCGGGGCGCTGTAAACGGGATTGGCGCCGTAGAAAAACGCAACGTCCAGCTTTTGATTCTTGGCGGCGTCGGCAAAAGCGATGAGATCGCGCGTGCTGCCACTCTTCGCCGCCAGTTGCGGGAAGGGGAAATCGCCCGCCGAAACGATGGTTTGGCCGACATTGCCCAGCATGATATTCAACAACTGTACGGCGGCGGCGGCCTGATAGCCGTGGGCATGGCCCTCCACCGGCGCGCCGGCCAGCACCAGGCTTGGGCTGTGCTCTTTGAGCAGCGCGGCAATTTTTTCGATGCGCTCGGCGGAGACGCCGGTGATGTCGGCCGCCTTGGCGGGTTCATAGGCCGATACCGCGGCAATAGCGGACTCGGGGACTTTGGCGCCGCCCTTCATCAATACGTTGGCGATGGCCAGCGCCAGCACGCCTTCGGTACCCGGACGGATGGGCACCCACAGATCGGCGTTGCCGCCGGTCAGGGTCATCTTCGGTTCGACCTGTACGAGCATGCCGCGCGAGCCGGAACGGAATTTGGCGTACTCGGTGGCGAAATGGGTGGGCGACACCCAGGTGCCCAGAAAATCGGCGCCCAGCGAGAGGATGAGCTTGGCCTTGTCGAGAACCAGGCGCGGCATCGCCTCGCCCAACATGTCCCGGTTCACGGCGCGGCCCACGTGCGGGCCGATCACCTCGACTGCAAAATGATTTTTAGAGCCCACGGCCTCGATATGGGCGGCAAGCAACACCGCTTGGTGCCCACTGACCGTGCCGGTGACCCAGGCGAAGCGTTCGCCGGGCGCATTGGAGATTTTCTGACCGATCAGGTTCCAGGCTTCATCCCAGCCTATCGGAGTGAGTTTGCCGTCCTTACGCAGCAGCGGCTGAGTAATGCGGTCCGGGTTGTAGTGGCCCTGTATACCGGCCTGACCCATCTGGCACAGCTTTCCGCGGTTCAGCGGCGAATCGGGATTGCCCTCGAGTTTCAGGGCATGTCCCTCGCGCACCCGGCCGTGAATGCCGCAGAAGGCCGCACACTGCATGCAGGTAGAGGCATACCATACGCCGATGCCCGGTATGACGTATTCCTCGGGAGAAAGGTAGGACATCACGGTTTCCTTACCTTGCTCCAGGGTCACGGTGGAAGGGAGGTCGCAACCGGCAAGACCCGCGCCCGCCGCACTCCAGCCCATCAATTTGAGAAAGCCCCTGCGGTTTATTTCGCTACCACTCATAGCTGTTCATCCGTTCGTGTTTTCAAATTAAGGCTGATTATTTATGACACTTCCAACAGTCGCCGGGTCCGCCGTTGGCTTCATGGCACGCGACACACCAACCCATGGTCATCGGCTTTACCTTTCGCGCCACCGTCATCTCCCTGAGATCGCCATGACAAGCGGCACACACCGGCGCCACGGTGTCCACGGAAAGCTCCTGTACCAGTTCCTCGTTATCGAAGATGAATTTCTTGAGGTGCTTTTCGTGGGTGAAATGAACGAAATCGGGCACGTCGTGCACCTTCTTCCATGGAATGGATTGGCGCTTTTCCCAATACTCGGTGAGCTTCTGAATGCGCGGCTTGTCGGTGGCTATCACACGGTGGCAGCCCATGCACTTGCTGGTGGGTGGGATGCCGGCCACCTTGCTGCGGCGGCCGTAGCTGTGACAGTAGAGACAGTTGATCTTGTTGATCTTGGTATGGATGTCGTGCGGGAACTCGATGGGCTGTTCGACCACGTCACCGTTGTAGTCGCCCGGCGGGGGAACAGGATATTTAATAGTGGGGCCTTCCGACGCAGCAGCGCTCGTCCCAATCAGGAAGCCGCCGACACACAGGAAGGTCAATAACCAACGCCGAAGTAAGTCATTCATCTTGTTAGTTCCGCTGTCTGGAAAACACGCACATTTCAAAACGCCCGCTGCCCCTCTCATGCCCCCTTAGGACCAAGCGAACACATGGGAAACAGGCCGACGGTGCCTTGTAACACGTAAAACCCGAGGCGCGCGGCAATAGCACGCCCTAACCTTTAACGATTATGTCGGCCTAAGTGACTCACCCGGGGAATTGTTTGCAGAATATGCCTCGACGACTACGGCTACCGCGTCGGCATTTGCAAAAAACGCATCCTTAAAACACTCATCACAACAGGGAGCGACAGGGTGGGCGCCCAACTCAGCCTACACAATACTCAAAAGCAAAGCTCCCCTAAACGAGTAGATCATTATTGAACTTCAAATCGTAAATCAACGCAAAGAGTGATGTCAATACTATTACAAGCCACATCAAAAATATGGCTCTCACTACATTGACACCGTGTCATCTAAGGTATACTCGCGGCAGGGTGACCATAACTATTCATCAGTTATCCCAAAAGAGTCAATGACTTAAGCCCGTAAAACAGTTATCTCACAAAACATATCAGGGAGCTCTTATGTCGTTAATTATCAATAGAAGATCGGTCATGACTCTCTACTCCGGCCCGGTTTGCCCCTTCAGCCACCGCACCCGCTTTGCGCTCGCCGAAAAAAATATCGCTGTGGACATTATCCACGTAGATCCTGAACACCTGCCTGAAGACGTGATAGATCTAAACCCCTACCATACCTTGCCTACCCTCGTAGACCGCGATCTGGTGCTTTATAATTCACTCATTATCATGGAATATCTGGATGAGCGCTTTCCGCATCCGCCGCTGATGCCGGTGGACCCGGTGTCGAGAGCGCGGGCGCGGCTCATGATGTACCGTATCGAACAGGATTGGTACAGCGCCGTCGAAGAACTGGAAAATCCGGACAATCACCGCCTCAGCAAAGCCCGCAAGGCCCTGCGGGACAGCCTGACCGCCAGCGATCCGCTGTTCGGGCAAAAGACCTTCTTCATGAGCGATGAGTTGTCGTTGGTGGACTGCGTTATAGGGCCGATTCTGTGGCGCTTACCGCATCTAGGGGTCGAATTGCCGCCCCAGGCGAAGCACATCGCCAAATATTCGGCGCGGCTATTTGCCCGCGCGGGCTTCCTTGCCAGCCTCACGGAGGCCGAGCGAGAAATGCGAGTCCAACAACCCGCTGAAAAACGTCATGGATGACTTTTCCAGAGTTTCCTAAAGTCGTGTAAAATAGCATCCCAGTGTTCAGCTATTGGGAAAGACAATGAACAGCCCTCCTATCAATATGGAGATGACCTCCAGCCGCCCCTACCTGATCCGCGCGATCCACACCTGGATCGTAGACAACGGACTTGCCCCTCACCTGCTCGTCAACGTGACCGGGCCGGAGGTGAATGTACCTGTCAAGTACGTGCAGAACGGCAAGATCATCCTCAACACCAGCCTTTCCGCCGCCCATAATCTGGAAATCGGCAATGAGCTGATCGAGTTCAACGCCCGCTTCGGCGGAGCAGCCACTCACGTCAGCATACCGATCTCCGCCGTGCTGGCGATCTACGCCCGCGAGAATGGCCAAGGCATGGTCTTTAATGAACTCGAGAGCGGCACACCTCCCAAACCCAACGCCGTCAAGCCCGGAAAACCCAAGCTCACACTGGTCAAATAACGCTCTAGTAGGGATGCTCTGAGTTATTCAGAGGTCCTTTATTTTTGTATCTTGTATCTGCCTTTTAATCCAGATATTCAAACAGCTTGACGACGCGTTGTACGCCATCGGTCTGGCGTGTGATAGCCGTCGCCAGGTCACCCTCGTGACGGTATACCAGACCCATCAGGTAAACAATTCCGCGCTCCGACACGACCTTCACCAGCGTGGAATCAAAGCCCTTGGTGGCGATCATGCGTGCCTTGACCTTGCTGGTCAGCAGGGCGTCATTGCTGCGCGAGCCGAACGAACTGGGCGCCGCGACGACGGTCTCGTTATGCACCTTCTTGACCTTGTCGAGCCCGCTCACGATTTGATAGGCGCGCTGGCCCAGTTGCTGGGTAGGCGTCTCGCCGGTCATCAGCACGACATTGTTGTAGCTGGTGACATTGAGATGGGTCTGGTCGCGAATCTCTTTGTCCGCATTGAGCGCCCCGGCAGCCTTCACTTCGATGCTTTCGTCATCCACGATGGTGCCCGCGGTGCGCCGGTCATGCGCGACCGCCACGCCAGTGGCGGCGCCGCCGACCGCTACTGCCGCACAACCCTGCAATAAGGCCGCTGACAACGCTACTGCTGCCAGTAAAGAAAATTTAGAGTTCATGGGTTTAGGTCTCCTTTCCAATCAACTGATAATCAATAAGGTCGCATAGGCAATGGATGATGAGCAGGTGGACCTCCTG
>JAMDBH010000039.1:9348-11410 GCA_023487615.1 Gammaproteobacteria bacterium | reverse complement strand
AGGTTGTGCAGCGCACGGATCACGCCATTATCGCGCACCGTAAACCGCAGCTCGTCGCCGTAGTCGAGGAATTGAAACACGGTCTGCAACTCATGGTAACCGTCCGCGCGCCGGCCGGTGATGTGCAGAAACAGATTGAGCTTGGCCGGCGCGGGCCAGGTTAGACTAGGCATAGAATTTTAGAGCATATCCACAAATAGTTCCCCTGTGTCCCCTGCGATGAAAAGCTTCACCGCGGAGGGCGCAGAGGAGAAACAAACCCTTCTTGAGGGTATTTCTCTGCGTCCTCTGCGGTAAATTATTTGTAAATTATTTATGGATAAGTTCTTAATGGTTGAGTTCCCAGTGTTCCACCGCGAGGCGTACCTCCAGATGCGGCTCTGCGCTTAAATTGTTTAAGAACAGCTTGTCGGGCAAATCCATACGACCGGCGGATACGTAACGCCGGAACTCGATATCCCAGCCGGATTGCCGGATACGGGCAAGCCGGCCCAGGCCGTCGAGATCTTTGTGTTCCAAGGGCATGCTGGGATCGGGTAAGCCCAAGACCCAATAACGCAGGCCCGAGACCGGCAGGCGCCAGCCCAGCTGTCTCTCCAGCAGGGCCTCGGGGTCCTGCGCACTATCTTCACCTTCGGAGGTACGCAGTATGACGTGAGAAGGATCGCCGTTCAATTGCAATGCGCCCTGGCCGAGGGGTGAGCTTAACCGAATAGCGTAGGCTTCACCTTGCTGCTCCCAGGTCAAGGAGGCGTGCCAGCCCTCGGTCGGGGTCTGGATGGCGATGCGTCCGCTTAAACCCCAAGCGCTGAGCACAGACAAGGCCTGTTGCCGCGCGCGCCATGACTGTTCGGTGTCAACGGTTTGAGGCGGCTGAGTGGGAATGACCTCACAGGCGCAGAGCACCAGCGCCAGACTCACCAACAGTAGATTTTTCACGTTAGGGCGCTTCACCGCAGAGGACGCAGAGGAGTATATACAATTGATTTTTCCTCTGCGTCCTCTGCGGTAAATTTCAAGTCCTCACTTTACGGGGTGAAACGTTTGAGCGTGTCCAACAAAACCTCATCGTTGGGAGAAGTCTTCATCGCGTCTTGCCAGATCTTGCGTGCCTGATCCTGGTCGCCCGTCACCCATAACACCTCGCCCAGGTGGGCAGCGATCTCCGCTTCCGGCGTCAGCTCCAGGGCTTGCTTCAGGTAGCGCAGGGCCTCCTCTTTGTTGCCAAGCCGGAACTGTACCCAGCCCATGCTGTCGAGGACGGCGCCATCCTGCGGGCTGAGTTCCAGGGCGCGCTTGATGTAATCCAGGGCCTCCTGGTAACGGGTGGTCCTGTCGGCCAGCGTGTAGCCGAGGGCGTTCAGGGCGCGGGCGTTTTTTGGTTCGCGCGCGAGGATGTTGCCCAGGTCTTGCTCCAGGATGTCGAGCCGGTCCATCTTTTCGGCCAGCATGGCGCGGCCGTAGAGCAGATCGTTGTCGGTGGGGGCTTGCAGGAGGGCGATGTTGTAGATCTCGATAGCCTGAGCGTATTGCCTTTCCTCGCGGAGCAGATCGGCCTCCGCCATGGTGATGAGCTTGGCCTGTTCCGGGGACTGGAGCTTGATCCTGCGTAGGTAAGTGCGGGCGCCCGCCGTGTCGCCCTGCTTGGCCATGAGCCCGACCACGCGCAACTGGGCGTCCAGATAGGCCTCGCCCCGATCCACCGTCTTGTAGAAACCGATGGCGGCGCCGTAATCCTTGCGCGATTCGGCAATCTGGCCCAGATAGTAACTGGTCTCCCGTTCATACTTGCCGAGTTGCCGCGCCAGTTTCAAATAGCGTTCCGCATCGTCCGGTTGTTTGATCTGCAAGGATAAAATACCGAGGCTGAGCGCGACGTCGGGGTTGTCGGGCATTTGCTGCGCGATCGTTGTAAATTGCTCACGCGCCTGCTCGAGGCGTTTGGCGTCCACCAGCAGGCGGGCATAGCTGAGGCGCAGGGACAGATCCTTGGGGTGGTCTTTGACCACTTCTTGCAGGTAATTCAATGCGCCGTCGCTGTTACCCTGCATTTGCAGCATGC
>JAMDBH010000039.1:0-9338 GCA_023487615.1 Gammaproteobacteria bacterium | reverse complement strand
TCAATCTGTTTCTGCACATCACCGGCCGGCGCGCGGACGGTTACCATGAGTTGCAGACCGTGTTTCAATTCCTCGACTACGGCGACGAGCTGCGGTTTACGGTGCGCGATAATGGCGTGATCCGTGGGGTGGTCTTTGACCACTTCTTGCAGGTAATTCAATGCGCCGTCGCTGTTACCCTGCATTTGCAGCATGCGTGCCCGTAGCGCGGCGGCGTTGCCCCAACCCGGTTTGAGTTGCAGGGCCTGATCGAGCGCCGCACGCGCCGCTTGAAAGTCGGCCAGGCCGAGGGCCAGCGTGGCATGAGCAAGCTGTGCATCCGGGTTATCCCGATGGCCTTCGGTAAACCTCTTCATCAACCGCAGCGCGGCCTGTTTGTCCTGTTCCCGGCTGAGCAGAGAGGCGATGAACATGAAGGCGTAGCCCTGGCCGGTGATAAACTCCGGACCGTTGGGCGCAGCCGATGCCTGCGCAGAAGGGGGCAGGGGCAGCAGGGTAATCAGCTTCTCCAGGTGGGGGAGCGCCGCATCGGCCTGGCCATCACGCACCAAAAAGGCCACCAGTCCCTGGCGCGCCTCGATATTGTCCGGGGCGATGTCCACCCACAGCCTTAATGCCGCCAGCGCCATCTGCGGGTCTTTTACAAAAAAGGCGATTTGCGCAGCGCGCTGGGCGACTCTCGGATCGCGGGTGGATTGGGCCAGCTCCAGATAGCGCTCTCCGGCCAGTTTGCTCTCGCCGCGTTGTCCGGCGATCTCGGCGACCAGGAACTTATAGAGCAGATCTTCGGTGAGGGGGACGTTCGGCAGCGGCGGCGGGACGCCGTGCGCCTTGGCCGGTTCTTCCGCATGCGATGCGCCCAGCAGCCCCCCCCTGTTGCCCCGCGACACACCCGACAAGTAATGGTACTGAAAGTAGCCGGGCCCATGCGCCGGCCCGCAGCAGCGGTTTGGTCATCTGATACCTAAAATGTAAGAAGGGGGTGGAACTGCGAATCCAATCCAGTAACGGCTAAACCGTTACTATACCGGAGTTCGCGGCGACTTAGTACGGCAAGCATGCGCAGAGCGTATTGCTTGTTTTCCGGCCCTATATCGGTCAAAATTCAAGGTTGTATAGAGGTCACAACCTTAACCTGTACTACGGACGTCGAATCTCTCTATGCCCTTTTTTGCCATTGGCATCAACCACAAAACGGCGCCTGTCGAGGTTCGCGAGCGGCTGGCCTTTACCCCCGAGCGTATCCCGGAGGCGCTGCGCGACCTGGGTGCATTGCCGGAACTGCATGAGGCGGCGCTGCTTTCGACGTGCAACCGCACAGAACTCTACTGCAACCTGGACAAGGATGACGCCACCGCGGTCGCCGACTGGTTGTGCCAGTATCACGGACTGAACCCCGCCGAGGTCGAGCCTTATCTTTATAGTTATTCCGAGCAAGCGGCCGTGGACCACGTGCTGCGGGTTGCTTGCGGTTTGGATTCGATGATTCTGGGCGAACCGCAAATACTGGGTCAAATCAAGGCCGCCTACAAGACCGCCTGCGAGGCGGGCACCGTGGGGATGCTGCTTGGGCGTTTGTTTCAGCACACCTTTCTGGTGGCTAAGCAGGTGCGCACCGATACCGCCATCGGCGCAAGCCCGGTGTCGGTGGCGTTCGCCGCGGTGAGTCTGGCCAAACAGATCTTCGGCGATCTCTCCGAGCAGACTGCTCTCTTGATCGGCGCCGGCGAAACCATCGAGCTTACCGCCCGCCACCTGCACGAAAGCAAGATCGGCCGCATCATTGTCGCCAACCGCACCGTGGAGCGCGCCCACACTCTGGCCTCCGAATTCAACGGCTACGCCATCGCGCTGGCCGAGATGCCGGCGCACCTCTATGAAGCCGACATCATCATCTCGTCCACCGCGAGCCAACTGCCCATCCTCGGCAAGGGCAGCGTGGAGAGCGCGCTCAAGGTGCGCAAGCACCGGCCCATGTTCATGGTGGACATCGCGGTGCCGCGCGATATCGAACCCGAGGTCGGCGAACTGGATGACGTGTATCTCTACACCGTGGATGATCTGCAAGAGGTCATCCAGGAAAATCTGAAATCGCGCCAGGAGGCCGCCAAACAGGCGCGGGAGATTGTAGACACGCAAGTCGCCAACTTCATGGGCTGGCTGCAATCGCTCAATGCGGTCTCTGCCATACGCGCCTACCGCGGCAAGGCCGAACAGACCCGCGACCAGGAACTGGAAAACGCCCGCCGCCTGCTCGCCCAAGGCCGCGACCCGGAACAAGTAATGCATCTCCTCGCCCGCGCCCTCACCAATAAACTCATCCACACCCCCAGCATCCAGATGAAACAGGCCGGTTTTGAAGGCCGTCTGGAACTCTTGCAAGCGGCACGCGAGTTGTTTGATCTGAAAGATACCGATAGTTAACACCCCCTCCCTAACCCTCCCCCATCGAGGGGGAGGGGAGTGGCCGAGAAGCACACCCATTGAAAACCTCCATACGCAGCAAACTCGAAAACCTCTCCGAGCGCCTGCAGGAAATCAGCGCGCTGCTCGCCGATCCCGCCACTCACCGCGATCAGGGCCGCTTTAGGGACTATTCCAAGGAGTACGCGCAACTCAGTCCCGTGGTCGAATGCTTCCGTCGCTATCAGGCGACACTCGACCAGGTTGCCGAGGCCGAGGCCATGCTGCGCGACGAGGACCCCGATCTGCGCGCCTTGGCGGAGGAAGAGATCAAATCGGCGCGCCGGCAACAGGAAAGTCTCGAACTGGAATTGCAAACGTTACTGTTGCCTACCGATCCGCACGACGACAGCAATATCTTTCTGGAAATCCGCGCCGGCACCGGCGGCGACGAAGCGGCCCTGTTTGCGGGTGATTTGTCGCGCATGTACACGCGCTACGCCGAGGTACGCGGCTGGCAGGTCGAGATCATGAGTGTAAGTCACGGTGAACACGGCGGCTACAAGGAGATCATCCTGCGCGTCATCGGGCGCGGCGCTTATTCGCGCCTCAAATTCGAATCCGGCGGACATCGCGTGCAGCGTGTGCCGCAGACCGAGGCGCAAGGCCGCATCCACACCTCGAGTTGCACCGTGGCGGTGATGCCCGAAGTGGAGGAGATAGACGAGATCGCCATCAACCCGGCGGACTTGAAGGTAGATACCTTCCGTGCCTCGGGCGCCGGCGGCCAGCACGTCAACAAGACCGACTCGGCGATCCGCATCACTCATCTGCCCACCGGCACCGTGGTGGAGTGTCAAGACGAACGCTCGCAGCACAAGAATCGCGCACGCGCCATGTCGCTGTTACGGGCCAGAATGCTCGCCGCCGAGCGTGGCAAACAACAAAGCGAGCAAGCCCAGTTACGGCAAGGCCTGGTGGGCAGCGGCGACCGCTCCGACCGCATCCGCACCTATAATTTTCCGCAGGGCCGCGTCACCGATCACCGCATCAACTTGACGGTGTACCAGCTTGACGCCGTGCTGCAGGGCAATCTTGATCTGCTGATAAACCCGCTCATCAGCGAACATCAGGCCGAGCAATTGGCCGCGATTGCGCAATAAAAATACCCCACGGTAAAACCGTGGGGTATTTTATTTTCCTGTTTGATTTCGCTGCGCGCGGAGTAAATCCGCGCTTGCGACCAAAGGGAAGAGTTGCACTTCTCCCCTTTGGAAACCCCAAGGCTTTGAGCCCGCAGCAAGCTGCGGAGGATGAATTAAATAAAAAATGGAAGTGCTGTCACCAAAAAGCGCAGTGGCGGTGTTGAAAATGGCCGCACGGCGACTGGCCGGTCTCGAGCAGCCCACGCTGGAGGCCGAAGTACTGCTGGCTTACGTGCTGGGCTTGACGCGCAGCCGGCTGCTGAGCCTGGCGGAACATAAGTTGAGTGAAGATCAACTAATGCAGTTTAATCGGCTCCTCGAACGCCGCTTGCAGGGCGAACCGGCCGCTTATCTCACCGGCCGGCGGGAATTTTGGTCTCTCGATTTACAGGTTACGCCTGACGTATTGATCCCGCGTCCTGAAACAGAACGTTTGGTCGAACTTGCACTGGAACGCATTCCGGAAAAAGAAAGTTGGCACATCGCCGATCTCGGCACCGGATCAGGCGCGATTGCTCTCGCCATCGCTCGTGAACGGCCACGTTGCCGGATCATTGCGACTGATATTTCTGAAGCCGCTTTGGAAGTCGCGTATGCCAACGCCGAGCGGTTGGCTATTCGCAATATCGAATTTCGTTTAGGGGGCGGCGATTGGTTCGATGTTTTGCAAGACGAGCAGTTTGACATGGTTGTCTCCAATCCGCCTTATGTCAGGAGTGATGATCCGCACCTGGAAGCATTGCGCTTTGAGCCACAGATCGCCTTAGTAGCCGGAGCGGATGGTTTGCAATCGCTGCGTGATGTTGCGACACAGGCGCGTGACCATTTCACCCCCACCCTAACCCTCCCCCATCAAGGGGGAGGGGATATACCTTCCCTCACCCCAACCCTCTCCCGGAGGGAGAGGGTGGTGAAGCCGGGTGAGGAGGGCGGCTGGTTATTGTTGGAACACGGCTACGATCAAGGCTCCGAATTGCTGCAAATGCTTGCCGGTCTGGGCTATGAATCCGCACTGGATTATACGGACCTGGCCGGCGTTCCGCGTATTGCCGTCGCGGTCGCTCCCGGCGTCCTGCCTCACGCGACACTAGTGCATCCATGCACGTCGCAGTGGAAAATCTCTAATGAATGACGAGCAACTGCAACGCTACAGCCGCCAGATT
The DNA here is from genome assembly GCA_023487615.1 of Gammaproteobacteria bacterium. The sequence continues at coordinate 4,567 of JAMDBH010000039.1, read as the reverse complement.
CTATTGCCGCAGATTGGCCTTGAAGGTCAGCAAAAATTACTTGATTCGCGTGTGCTGATTGTCGGTCTTGGCGGTCTCGGCTCGCCGCTCGCCATGTATTTAGCGGCGGCCGGCGTTGGCCATTTAGTCATTGCCGATTATGACAAAGTGGATTTATCCAACTTGCAGCGCCAGATTATTCATCGCACTTCTGATGCAGGCCGCAACAAGACCGATTCGGCGCGGGATGCGCTGCTCGCGCTTAATCCTGGAACTCAAGTCGCCGCTATCAACGAGAGGTTGACGCCTGGGCGGCTTGCCGCAGAAATCGTTCAGGCCGATGTCGTTGCCGATGCGAGCGATAATTTCGCCACACGCTTTGCGCTGAACGCCGCCTGTGTGCAGACCAAAAAGCCTTTGGTATCCGGCGCGGCGATACGCATGGAAGGACAAGCCGCGGTGTTTGACCTGCGCCGCGACGACAGCCCGTGTTACCGCTGTTTGTATCGAGACGAGCCCGGCGAAGAGGAAGGTTGCGCACAGCTCGGTGTGCTCGCACCACTGGTGGGTATCATCGGCGCCCTGCAGGCCGTTGAGGTCATCAAGCTATTATTGAATATCGGCGAGACACTCACAGGACGGTTATTGTTACTCGATGCCTCCACAATGGAGTGGCGCGGCGTAAAATTGTCTAAAGACCCCGACTGTCCCGTATGCGGTGCGAAGCCAAGGTAGGGTGGCCACGTTTATGTGCCCACGCGGTAGTGACTTTACGGCGGATGCCAGGGTAGGCTAATCTTATAGTTTAGGGAAGCTCTGAAAAATATATCGCCAACCGCCAAGGCGCCAAGGTCACCAAGAAAAAAGGCTTGGATTGTAAGAAAAAATCTTGGCGTTCTTGGCGTATTGGCGGTTCAATATGAATAAATCAGAGATTCCTTAGTTTTTCGCTTTAAATAGCTCAGGGCGACACGGCAGACTACAAAACGAGGGCAAAGGCGCCATGAATTGGTTCTACAACCTCTCCATCAAAATGAAGCTGCTGGCGGCCTTTTCCGTCATGCTGCTGATTGTGGTGGGCCTGAGTGTGTTTTCTGTAGTCAAAATGCAGACCATTAACGCCGCCTCCACCGAAATTGTAACCACTTGGCTACCCAGCGCGCGATTCATCGCCAATATACGCAGTGATCTGCTTAACTTCCGCAGTGCCGAATTACACCGCCTGCGTGCCACTGCCCCAGTGGAACGGCAACGTCTTGAGCAGGAGATGGCGGAAGTCCAGGCCTCAATGCTGAAAAATCAGCACCGTTATGAATCGCTCATTTCATCGGACGAGGAAAAACGTCTTTACCGGGAATTTACCCGATGGTGGGAGGAGTATCTGCGTACGCGGCCTACGGGCGCCTCCGGGCAAAACAATTCTCAGGGGGACGGGGGTGGCGATGCCTCATCGGAGGCCTACGAAAAAGCGGAAACCGCACTCGACGCACTTATTCAATTCAATGTCGAAGCAGCCAGGGCGGCCAGCGCCAAGGCCGATAGGGTCTATACCGAGTCGTTAATCTGGCTATTCGCTGCCGTGTCGGTAAGCGTCCTGGTGATGGTCCTGCTCAGCGTGGTGATGGACGACCGTATCGGCCGGCCTATCCGGCGGCTCGCCAGGGTAGCGGGTAAAATCAGCATGGGCGATCTTGGGGCGCGCACCCGGCTCAACTACGAGAGGGACGAGTTGGGTGAACTTGCCCGGGCCTTCGATGAAATGGCCAAGACCTTGCAGCGCCGCAAGCAAGAGGCCGAGCAGGCGGCGCGTGAGTTGCGTAATAGTGAAGAGCGCCTGCAGTTGGTCGCCAAGGCCAGTAACGACGCGATTTGGGATCTCGACTTGATCACCGAGGATCTCATTTGGAATGAGCACTTTGCGACCATGTTCGGTTATCGTCAGGAAGACATCGAGCCCGGCATGGCATCCTGGAATAATCGCGTGCACCCGGAAGACAGAGCGCGCGTGCTGAAGAGCATCCACGATTTGCTTAATAGCGGCGGGAGTTATTGGTCTGAAGAATACCGCTTCCGACGCAGCGACGGCAGTTACGCCTATCTGCTTGATCGGGGTTATGTCGTGCATGACGATACCGGCAAACCGGTGCGTATGATCGGTTCCATGGTGGATCTTACCGAGCGTAAGCAGATCGAGCTGACGCTGAGCAAGAAATACGATCAGTTGCAGGCGATTTATCGTCTGACCGACGCGGTCAATCAGGCCGGCTCGGTTGAAAGTGTGTACCAAGAGGCGCTCAATACCTTGCAAGACACGTTACATGCAGATCGCGCCTCCATCCTGCTGTTTGATGAACAGGGGGTCATGCGCTTCGTCGCCTGGCGCGGGCTTTCCGAACACTATCGGAGAGTAGCGGAGGGCCATAGTCCGTGGTCCGTCCATGACACCGCTGCCCAGCCGATTCTGGTCGCGGACGCCAAGCAAGAACCCAGCCTGGAAATATTCGGTGAGACGTTCAAGGAGGAAGGCATCCGCGCCCTGGCATTTATCCCCATACTTTATCAAAAACGGCTGTTGGGTAAGTTCATGGTGTATTACAATCTGCCGCACGCCTTTTCCCATGAAGAAACCCAATTGGCTCAAACCATCGCCAGCCATATCGCCTTCGCCATTGAACGCGCGCAGCAAACGGCCAAGCTGGAACACCAGGCACTCTATGACAGCCTCACCGATATCCCAAACCGCACTTTATTACATGATCGCCTGAGGCAGGCCATCATCGCCGGTCAGCGCGCAGGCGCCTCGCTGGCCCTGCTGTTGATAGACCTGGACCGCTTCAAGGAGATCAACGATACCCTGGGTCACGACCGGGGTGATCAGGTCTTGAAACAGATCGGCCCGCGCATTCAGAGTGTGCTGCGGCTATCCGACACCGTCGCGCGCTTGGGGGGCGACGAGTTCGCCGTGCTGTTGCCGACGGTGAGCAACGCCGACCATGCCGTGCTCACCGCAGGCAAGATCCTGCAGGCGTTGCAGACGCCGTTTCCGGTGGAGGGTCTGGAACTTGAGATCGGTGCGAGCATCGGTATCGTGCTCTGCCCCGAACACGGCGCCGACGCCGAGTTGCTTATGCAGCGCGCGGATGTGGCGATGTATATCGCCAAGCAGCAAGGTGGCGGCTACGCGGTCTATGCCCCGGAGCTCGATCAGCACAGTCCACAAAAGCTCACCCTGATGAGCGAATTGCGCCACGCCATCGAACACGATGAGCTAGTGCTCTACTATCAACCCAAGCTCAGCCTCAAGACGCAAAGCATCATCGGGGTCGAGGCGCTGGTGCGCTGGCGCCATCCGCAGCGCGGTCTGATTTATCCCGACCAGTTCATCCCCTTGGCGGAACAAACAGGTTTAGTCAAACCGCTTTCGCTGTGGGTGATAGACCATGCCTTGCGGCAGCACATCGCTTGGCAGCGCCTGGGTCTGGCCATCAGCGTGGCGGTGAATCTTTCCGCACGTAATCTGCATGACCAGGAGTTGCCCAGACAGATTGCTGAATTGCTTCGGCTGCATCAGATCAAGCCGCATATGCTGGATATCGAGATCACGGAGAGCGCGATCATGGCCGATCCCGCGCGCGCCCTGGAGGTGCTCACCCGGCTCAGCGATATGGGCGTCAAACTCTCGATAGATGACTTCGGCACCGGTTACTCCTCGCTCGCCTATCTCAAAAAATTACCGGTGGACGCGGTCAAGATAGACAAATCCTTTGTCATGGATATGGCCAAGGACGCAGACAACGCCATGATCGTGCGCTCCACCATAGATCTCGCCCACAACCTGGGGGTACAGGTCATCGCCGAAGGGGTGGAAGTGCATGAAGCGTGGATCGAACTATCCATTCTTGGCTGTGACGCCGCGCAGGGTTATTACATCAATCGTCCCATCCCCGCTGCTGAATTTATCCCCTGGCTCAACGGCTCACCTTGGGAATTGGCAAGAACGGTCCCGGCGTGAACTACTGATGAACTCATAAATCTAAACCGCCAAGACGCCAAGGTCACAAAGAAATTTAAAACGTTGAAAATCAAACTCGTCAACCCGCAGGGTGACCACTCAAGCTTGCTCAACTTCTTGTCTAATTTAGCGTTCTTGGCGCCTTGGCGGTTTCAACCGCTTTTCCCAGGATAAACTCAGGCTGCAACTCCCGGCCGCTACCGGAGTCGAATCCGGTATCCATGGTGAAAATAGCTCATAGATCGAATCTTCGCTACGCCGGACCGGCACTCGTCGCGTTGTTAACTGCGTGCGCCACCACACCGCCGGCCGCCTTACAGGGCACATTCTCCACTCTCACACCGCAGCAGACCCTTATGCAGGCCGCGACGGGCCAGTCGGTACGCTGGGGTGGCGAGATCATCCAAACCCTGCCGGGCAAGGACGAGACCTGTTTCGAGATCATCGCCCGTCCGCTCGACAGCACGGCTCGTCCCATCCTCGGCGACAACGCGCAGCAGGGCCGCTTTATCGCCTGCAGCCAGGGCTTTTACGACCCTGAGGTGTACGCCAAGGACGCTAAATTAGACAAGAAGT
>JAMDBH010000004.1:420-11490 GCA_023487615.1 Gammaproteobacteria bacterium | reverse complement strand
GTTTCACCGCAGAGGACACAGAGAACGCAAAGGGATTAAGTGGTTAGCTTCACAAGCCCGTTCACCCAGCGGGTGATGTGTAGAAACGAGATACACAATTGTTTTTACTACAGACTCTCTGCGTCCTCTGCGGTTCAAGAGTTTTTTATAGAGTTATTCGTTTAGCCTGGATTTCTCGTGGATCACTCCACCACCCAGACATTCCGCGTCGCTATAAAATACCACGGATTGACCGGGTGTGACGGCCCACTGGGGTTTGTCAAACACCACTTCACAGATGCCGTCCTTGATGGCGGTAATGACACAGGATTGATCGGCCTGCCGATAGCGGGTCTTGGCCGTGCACGACGCGGGCAACTGCGGTGCGGCGCCGGCCACCCAGTGCAGATCGCCCGCCTGTAGTCGGTTGCTGAACAGCAGCGGGTGGTCGTGGCCCTGCGCGACGATCAACACATTGTGCGCCATGTCTTTATCCACCACATACCAGGGGTCGCCGCTGCCGTTGCGCCGCCCTCCTATGCCTAAGCCCTGACGCTGGCCGAGCGTGTAATACATCAGCCCGTCGTGCCTGCCAATCAGCGCGCCGTCAACCGTACGGATCTCACCCGGTTGCGCGGGCAGATAGCGGCCGAGAAACTTTTTGACGGTGTGCTCGCCGATGAAACAGATGCCGGTACTGTCCTTCTTGGCTTGGTTCACAAACCCCTGGCGGGCGGCGATCTCCCGGACTTCAGGTTTGGTAAGCTCTCCAACAGGAAACAATACTTTCGCCAACTGCGCCTGACCGAGGGTGTAGAGAAAATAGGTCTGATCCTTGTTCCCGTCGCGCGCCTTGAGCAGCCGAAATATCCCGTCTCGCTCTTGCACACGCGCATAATGGCCGGTGGCGATCCGGTCCGCGCCGAGCTGCAGCGCGTGATCCAGAAAACTTTTGAACTTGATTTCCTTGTTGCAGAGCACGTCCGGATTCGGCGTGCGCCCGGCGCGGTATTCCTCCAGAAAATAACTGAACACCCGCTGCCAGTATTCGGAAGAAAAATTCGCTGCGTGCAGGGCTATACCGATCTGCGCGCAGACCTGTTTGGCGTCCGCAAAATCCTGCTCGGCGTTGCACGCGTCGTCGGCGTCGGCGTCCTCCCAGTTTTTCATGAACATCCCGCGCACATCGAAGCCCTGCCGCAGCAACAGCCACGCCGCGACCGAAGAATCCACGCCGCCGGACAGGCCGACGACGATGCGCAGGTTTTGGTTATCAGTCATTTGATGTTGAAGACGCGAAGCCGCCGAAGACGGGCCGAAGCTACTCATCAAAATCCTTCTTGTCCCGCCAGTCCTCAAGTTTCTGAATATAAGGCGGCTGACCGTTGTCAAGAAACCACGAGTCCACGGCGTATAACTGACCGGTCACGGTGTCGCGTATCACCGCCGTCCAGTGGGTATCAAATATCCATCTGGCGCGATGAGCGCGTTCCTGTCCCTCGTGCCAGCGCAACAGGCCGTTTTCTTGAAACAATCTGAGATACGTGGTGGTGTTGCTGGACTCGTCTATGCAATCCATCTGTCCAGCCATCCCGCTGCCCGCGAAATTGCCGCCAAGATCAGCGAAGGCGCCATTGAGCGCGCCCACGAAGTCCTCCATGCGCGCGATCGCGCGGCGCAGCGCGGTACGTTCCTCTTGTGCGCCGGCGGCGGGCATGAACAGCGCCCGGATTTCCTGCCACTGTACATCGGTGAGCGAGACAGTATCGCGCCGGCTGCATTCGTACTCGGAACACACGACAAATGCCCCCGGCGCGGCCCATGCCGTGCTGTTGCACCACAATACCATACCCAACAACGCGGCGCGCCTCATGGCTCAGGCGGCTCCCACCCTTGGGCCCACATCGCCAGCGGCACGATAAAAGGTTCCGCGCCGTTGTCCAGAAACCACGACTCCGCGGCAAACAACGCGTCGCTGCCCGCCTCGCGTATCACCGCCGTGGTATGCGGCCAGCCGAAGATAAAAAAACCACGGGTGGCCCGGTCTTCGACACTGTGCCACTTCAACAGCCCGTCCTTGAGCAGCATCGTTAAATAGGTTGTCGTGTTGGTGGACTCGTCAATGCAGTCCATCTGGCCTGCTACCCCCACGCCCTGAAAATTTCTGCCCTTATCATGTTCCGTGCCGGTGAGCGGTCCGACCATCACCTCCATAAGAGCTATGGCCTGGGGGATACGCTCCCGCTCCTGTACTGCATCGAGAGGGGGCGGCAGAAACAACCGGCGTTCACGTTGCCACTGTTCGGGTTGCAGGCCCACCACGGTTACATGTTGGCAGGTATGCTCGGAACATACTGAGAAGCGCGCAGGGGTAGGGTCGGTGATGATGTCCGGCCTTACGAAGGTGTCGGCCAATACCGGCTGCGCCAGCCCGAACAGGATCATTGCGACGAGGCGCATGGCACTTATGGCAACATCATCCCATGTCCACCAGCAGATCAAGCGGGTAACGCCGTCCCGCCAGATAATCATCCACGCAGCGCAGCACCAGAGGACTGCGCAACCGGCTGCCCAGCGCCGTCAGCTCGTCACGGCTCAGCCACACCGCCTGCACGATACCCTCATCCAAGGGCCGACCCGTCTCCTCATCATGACAGGCGCCGGTAAAACAGACGCGCAGATAGGTGATCCCGGTGTGGGTATTTTTCCAGCGATACACGCCGACCAGTGCCGTAGGCTCGAAATGCCAGGCCGTCTCTTCCAGGGTTTCGCGCGTGACCGCCTTAATCAGGCTCTCGTCCTCATCGAGGTGACCGGCTGGCTGGTTGTAGACATGCTTGCCGTCGGCGTCCTCCTCCACGATAAGGAATCGTCCCTGACGTTCCACCACTGCCGCGACGGTGACATTCGGCTTCCAAATCATATTTGCAAATATATCATAAAAAACGCAGACTTAGAGGTTGGGGACGAAATGTGCGGCGCGCGAAAACTTGACTCCCTGGTTAACTCTTATCAGAATCTCTGAAAACGATCCCAACTCAGGAGTCACAAAGCAAGACGACACGTTGTGACTCCTGAGTAAATACTCTGTTTTACCTACCCCCACCCTGTCCCGCCCCCTTCATAGGGGGCGGGGAGGTAACGGGGAGGGTAGCTTACTTATTGACTTATGAGTAACTCGCGTCCGCACAGCCACCCGTGGTCCCTGCACGTTTCTATAAAATATGAATGTAGCCATTATCAGTTTCCTCGCCGTTATAGCGTATTTGACGGCAGGCGTGGGTCTGGGGATGCGTCTTTCCCGCGGCCAGGCGGCGCCTCTCGGCAAAACACGGCTGCTGCTCCTGGGGATGGGCGCCGTGATTCTGCACGCCCTGGTACTGTATCAGGCGATCATCACCCCACAGGGGGCCAATCTCGGGTTTTTTAACGCCACCTCACTGCTTACCTGGATGATGGCGCTGTTGCTGCTGCTCGCCGCGCTGGTGAAGCCGATAGAAAATCTGGGCATAGCCCTGCTGCCGCTGGCCGCGCTTGCGCTGATACTGGCGGCCGTGTTTCCCAGCGACCACATCATGTCGCTGCAAGACGGCTTCAGCGGACTGGATGTCCACATTATTATTTCGGTGCTGGCCTACAGCCTCCTGAGCATCGCGGCGGTACAGGCCGGACTGCTCGCCATCCAGGACATCCACCTGCACGACAGACATCCGGGCGGCTTCATCCGCGCCCTGCCGCCGCTGCAAACCGCTGAGAAACTGCTCTTTCAAGTGCTGACGGTGGGCTTTATCTTGCTCACCCTGTCACTGCTGACGGGCGCGATCTTTCTGGAGAATATCTTTGCCCAGCACCTGGTGCACAAGACCAGTCTTTCCATCCTGGCCTGGATCGTGTTCGGTATCCTGCTGTGGGGCCGCTGGCGTTCCGGCTGGCGCGGGCGCAGGGCGATACGCTGGACCTTGGGCGGTTTCTCCGTGCTGGTGCTTGCCTATATCGGCAGTAAACTGGTGTTGGAACTGGTGTTGGGAATCAAATGAAAACACTGGCAGGAAGAATGCTGTTGAGAATCTATGAATGATATCCCTCTAGGTGTGCTGATTGGCGCACTGGTCTTTCTGATTTTTCTGGCCGCATTCTTCTCCGGCTCCGAAACCGGATTGCTGACCCTTAACCGTTACCGCCTGCGGCATCTCGTCAAGATCAAACATCGCGGGGCGATACACGCGCAGGCGTTATTGCAGCGCACCGATCGCCTGATCGGCCTGCTGATTTTGGGCAATAACTTCGCCAATAATCTGGCCACCGCCGTCGCCACCGTTATCGGTTTGCAACTGTTGGGCGAGGCAGGTGCAGCCATTGCGGTGGGCCTACTTACCATCGTCGGGACCATCTTCACCGACGTGGCGCCCAAGACGCTCGGAGCGCTCTACTCGGAGCGCGTCGCCTTCCCTGCCGCCTATATGCTGCGCCCCTTGCTTAAGCTGTTTTATCCGGTGGTGTGGCTGGTGAGCGCCCTTTCGAACGGCGTGCTGAAATTGCTGGGAGTTTCTATCGGGGCGAGTGAAAAAAACCATCTAAGCCATGAAGAACTGCGCACCGTGGTGAACGAGGCCGGCGCCCTGATTCCGCAACGTCACCAGAGAATGCTGCTCAGCATTCTGGATCTGGAAAAGATAACGGTGGAAGACATCATGGTGCCGCGCAATGAGATTGTGGGCCTGGATCTCAATGATGACTGGGAACAGATCCTCGCGCAGTTGACATCCAGCCAGCACACCCGCCTGCTGGTTTACCGCGACGGCATAGACAATGTGGTAGGGATACTACATCTGCGTGAGGCGCTGCGCCTGATGTCGCGCGAGAATTTCAACAAGGAGGCGCTCAAGGAAGTCATGAAGGACCCGTATTTCGTCCCCGAGGGCACGCCGCTCAATACCCAGTTACTGAACTTTCAGCGCCAGAAACGCCGCATCGGCCTGGTAGTGAACGAGTACGGCGACATCCAGGGCCTGGTGACATTGGAGGATATCCTGGAGGAGATCGTCGGAGAATTCACCTCCGACCCCTACGCCACCGTCAGCGATGTGTACCCACAGACAGACGGCACCTATCTGGTGGACGGCAGTACCAATATTCGTGATCTTAATAGAATGATGCACTGGGATCTTCCCACCGACGGGCCCAAAACGCTCAACGGCCTGATACTCGAATATCTGGAGACCATTCCCGCGCCCGGCACCAGTCTGCGTCTGGCCGGGTATCCCATAGACATCATCCAGACCACGGAAAACGCCGTGAAGATGGTGAAGATCAATCCGGCATTACGTATAAAAGAAGAGCATGAAGAACAATAGATATGATGCAAACGGAGACCGCCATGACAAATACTCACACACAAACCGATTTGCAGCCCATCATCAATGTCACCATTCTGGTCTATGCCTTACAGGCGGCCAGTTTTTTTCTGGGCGTCACCTTCATCGCCGCCGTCATCATTAATTATGTGAAAAGGGAGGACGTGCAGGGTACCTGGCTGGAGTCGCACTTCCGCTGGCAGATCAGAACCTTCTGGTACGGCCTGCTCTGGTCAGTGATCGGGGTTATCACCTTTCCTATATTTATAGGAATATTTATCCTCGCCGCGGACTTCATCTGGATTCTGTATCGCATTATAAAAGGCTGGTTGAGGCTTAATGATAAAAAGGAGATGTATAGCCAACTCCCCAGTGCGTCGGTCGCTCCCGGCATCCTGCCTCCCTCGACACTAGCACATCCCTGTGCGTCGGAATCTTGACTTTTCGGTTATACGCTCCTAGAGTTAGGTTAGTTTTGCCACCTTAGGAGGGTACGATGATGTGGAAGAAGGCGGAACCGGATCACACCGAAAGGGCCGACGCTGCACTACCGGCCAACACCCCCGTGATGACGCGCGAACAGTGCGCGACCATAGGCTCCTCGATCACCATCCGCGGCGATCTCAGCGGCGAAGAAGACCTGCTCATTCAGGGCCGCGTCGAGGGTAAGATTGATCTCAAGCAACACAAGGTCACCATTGGGAAGGACGGCCATATCAAGGCCGACATCTACGCCAAGGCTATCGTGATTGAAGGCGAAGTCAACGGTAATCTTTTTAGCGATGAGCAGCTCATCATCCGCAAGTCGGGGCGGGTGCGCGGCAATATCGTTTCCCCGCGCGTCACGCTGGAAGACGGCGCCAAGTTCAAGGGCAGCATAGATATGGATCAGAAACCCGCCGAGCATCAACGCAGCTTGAATGAAATGCCGGCTCAAGCAAAACCCGCGGCGTCTTCGATAGATCAGATCAAGGGTCTCGGCGTAAGAAGCTGACGGGCTGGCGCTGATAGGGGGGCTCGATGAATTCGCTTTCAGTGAGGGCGGAGGAGAGCGAGGCGTATGAGGCCTCAACGGGTAAGATTTGTATCACGCACAAGTCCCTCGCCTTGACCGCGCTTTGTCAACGCCTGCGTCACGACCGTAAATATCACATCCTCGATCTCGGCCCCGCGCTGGGCGCCAACGTCGAATTCTTTTCGCAGTTTCGCTGCAAACTCTACATCGAGGATTTTTATCAAAGCGTCGCCGAAGAACTTGCTGCCGCCGAGGCGGGGACTCCCTCGCCCGAGCAGCTCTATCAAAGGCTGTTACCCTACGCTGAAGACGTCCGCTTCGATGTGATCCTGTGTTGGGATCTGTTCAATTATTTTCCGCGCCACGAGTTGCAGGCCTTACTCAAACATCTCACGCGTTTTTGCCAGCGCGGTACCCTGCTGTTCAGTCTTGTTGCGACGCAACATCGAATACCTGCGCGGCCCATCCTGTTCAGGATTTTGGACAAGGAAAACCTGATCTACGAAACGGATTCTTCGGATTTGCGGCCGAGCATAGAGTATAAGCCGCGCGACCTGAAGCTGTTGATGCAGGGATTTCAAATCGCCAACAACTTTCAACTCCGCAGCGGCATGCAGGAATTTTTGTTTATACACGGTTAGGTCTGTCCTGAGTAGCCAAGGGCTTAGTGGGATAGATCTGCGAGTCTGGTGCGTCAATCTATGTCGCGCATATATCTCATGTGGGTTCTGCTGCTTATCACCCATCCGCTGTGGGGTGACGGCGCTGCAACGGGCCAAGCGGTGGTGCTGGAAATAGACGGCCCGATAGGTCCGGCGACCAGCGATTACGTACACCGCGGTTTGCAAAAGGCCTCGGACATGAATGCGGCGCTGGTGATCTTGCGTATGAACACGCCGGGCGGGCTGGACACCGCCATGCGCAAGATTATTGCCGATATCATTGCGGCGAAGATGCCGGTAGTGTCCTATGTCGCGCCCGGCGGGGCGCGCGCTGCGAGCGCCGGCACCTACATCCTCTATGCCAGTCACATTGCCGCCATGGCGCCCGCCACCAACCTGGGTGCGGCCACGCCGGTACAGATCGGCGGCGTGCCCAATCCCGACGATTTCGGTCAACCGGACAAGAAGGATAAAAAAGACGAGTCCGGCGAGAAGACCGACGACGCCCTCAAACAAAAACAGGTGAATGACGCCATCGCCTACATCCGCAGCCTGGCGCAACTGCGCGGCCGCAATGTCGAATGGGCCGAAAGGGCGGTGCGCGAAGCAGCGACCTTGTCCGCCGAGGAAGCCGTGAGGCAAAACGTCGCCGACCTGCTGGCGAAGGATATGAACGATCTCTTCGCCCAACTCGACGGACGCAAGGTCGATGTCCTCGGAGCGGAGATCACCTTGCGCACCGTCGGACTTGCCGTCATCACCATAGAACCCGACTGGCGCAGCCGCTTGCTGGCCGTCATCACCGACCCGAACGTGGCCTACATCCTCATGCTGCTCGGCATCTACGGCCTGTTCTTTGAATTATGGAACCCGGGTTATGTCCTGCCCGGCGTGGTCGGCGGCATCTGTTTATTATTGGCCCTGTACGCTTTTCAGGTTCTGCCGGTGAATTATGCGGGACTGGGGCTGATCATTTTAGGCATTACCTTCATGGTGGCCGAGGCGTTTGTCGGAGGTTTTGGGATATTGGGCATCAGCGGCGCGATCGCCTTTGTGATAGGCTCGATCATGCTCTGGGATACCGACACGCCTGGATTTCAAATAGATCCCTGGTTGATAGGCGCCGTCGCCTTGTTGAGTGCAGGGTTTATCATGCTGGTCATACAGCTTGCGCTCAAGGCGCGTCAGCGACCGGTGGTGAGCGGCGCGGAAGAATTGATCGGCAGCCGGGGTGAGGTGATCGAGGCGTTTGACAGCGTGGTACGCGTCAGGGTGCACAGCGAGGATTGGCAGGCGCGCAGCGATACGCCCCTGCAAGCCGGTCAAAAGGTGCGTGTCACCGCCAGAGACGGCCTTACGCTTATAGTCCGTGCTGAGTTATAAATCTAAAAACGATGTTTCACCGCAGAGGGCGCGGAGAACGCAAAGAGATTCTAACGGTCAGCTTCACACGACCGTTTACCCTGCGGGTCATGCGGCGCAACGAGCTAAGGATTTACTTTTCCCCAGTATTCTCTGCGTCCTCTGCGGTTCAAGAGCTTTTTTTAGATAAATTTGGAGAGACGACATGGCCATTCCGACAGGATTTTTAATACTCGTCATCATTGCCCTGCTGGTAAGTTCCTTCCGCATCCTGCGCGAATACCAGCGCGGCGTGGTGTTTCAACTGGGGCGGTTCTGGAAGGTCAAGGGACCGGGGCTCGTCATCATCATCCCCGGCATCCAGCAGATGGTCAGGGTGGACCTGCGCACCATCGTCATGGATGTCCCCCCGCAGGATGTCATCTCCCGCGACAACGTCTCGGTAAAGGTCAACGCGGTGGTCTACTTTCGCGTGATTGATCCGGAGCGCGCCATCATCCAGGTGGAAGACTATTACATGGCGACCAGCCAACTCGCCCAGACCACCTTGCGCTCGGTATTGGGCAAACACGAGCTCGACGAGATGCTGGCCGAACGCGACAAGCTCAACGCCGATATTCAAAAAATTCTCGACGCCGCCACCGACGCCTGGGGCATCAAGGTCGCCACCGTGGAGATCAAACACGTGGACATTGATCCCACCATGGTGCGCGCCATCGCCCGCCAAGCCGAGGCGGAGCGGGAGCGGCGCGCCAAGGTGATTCACGCCCAGGGTGAATTACAAGCTGCGGAGAAACTGGTGCAGGCGGGTCAACTCATCAGTCAGAGTCCACAGGCCCTGCAACTGCGCTACCTGCAAACGCTCACCGAGATCGCCGGCGAAAGGAGTTCGACCATCATTTTCCCCTTACCCATGGACCTCATCTCGTCGTTTTTGGATGCGGTAAGAAGGCCTCAGACATAATAGAGAACAGCTTTACAGTCTGAGCGCCTGGTTCAGCTAGGTGTGCGATGCGGGGGATACCGAACCGGGCGGGTGTTTACCCGCCCGGTTCGGGTATTGCCTTACTTCTTCTTGGCTTTCGCCTTTTTCACAGCGGGTTTCTTCTTCATTGCGGTCTTCATTTTACGTACAGGCATTGTCATCTCCTTTTATCTGGTTTAACAAACATATCAGGATGCCTTACAAGACATCCATGTTGGTTAATAGCGGCCTGCTTTGGGAAAACTTGAGTGTTCTCAAGGAACTATTGAGATATCAGGAGATGGGTCTGAAAGTACAACGTCGCAGTAAAACGGCGTCTCGCGTCTATACCGCACTAGCAGGGTGCTTATGACACCCTGCTAGCCGGCAACTACTTTACTTCTTCTTAGCCTTTGCTGACTTTTTAGCAGCGGTTTTTTTCGCAGCAGGCTTTTTTGCTTTCTTCACTGGCATAATAATCACCTCCTTCCTTTTAGTTGATGTTAATGACTACTGCTACAGCGACTACAACAGCTCAAGACGACGAGCTGCCAAAAGGTGCGGGCATATCCGTGCAATAGATGCGCCAACATGCACGTTTCCCGCGCACCTTAATCCCAATTCAATGCCCCGCCTGTTTGGTACTCGATCACGCGCGTCTCGAAGAAGTTTTTCTCTTTATTAAGATCCAGCATTTCGCTCATCCACGGAAACGGATTGGTGGCGCCGGGGTATTGCGCAGGCAAGCCGATCTGCGCGCAGCGGCGATTGGCTATAAAGTGCAGATAGTCGCTGAACATCGCGGCGTTCAAGCCCAGCACCCCACGCGGCATGGTGTCCACGGCGTAGCGGTATTCGAGATCCACGGCGGTGCGGATCAGCGCCGCGATTTCTTCGCGGAATTCGGGCGTCCATAACTGCGGATTTTCGAGCTTGATCTGGTTGATGACGTCAATGCCGAAATTCATGTGCATGCTTTCATCGCGCAGGATGTACTGGAACTGCTCGGAGGCGCCGACCATCTTGTTGCGCCGCCCGAAGGAGAGCATCTGCACGAAGCCGACGTAGAAGAAGATGCCCTCGATAATGACGTAAAAGCCGATCAGGTTGCGCAACAGCCGCTGGTCGGCATCGGTGGCGCCGGTCTTGAAATTCTGGTCGGCGAGTTCCTGGGTGAAGGGCAGGCTGAAGGCGGCCTTGTCGTGCACGCTGGGGATCTCGCGGTACATGTTGAAGACCTCGGCCTCGTCCAGCCCCAGACTCTCCACGATGTATTGGTAAGCGTGGGTGTGCAGCGCCTCTTCGAAGGCCTGGCGCAGCAAATACTGGCGGCACTCCGGGTTGGTGATGTGGCGGTACACCGCCAGCACCAGGTTATTGGCGACCAGCGAATCGGCGGTGGAGAAGAAACCCATGTTGCGCTTGATGATGCGCCGCTCATCCTCGGTGAGACCGTTGGGCGTTTTCCACAGCGCAATGTCGGCCGACATGTTGATCTCTTGCGGCATCCAGTGGTTGTTGCAGGCGGCCAGATATTTATCCCACGCCCAGGTGTATTTGAAGGGCACCAATTGATTGAGGTCGGCGTGGCAGTTGATGATCATTTTATCGTCCACGCGGATGCGCGAGGCCAGCATCTCGTCGAGCTCGTGTTTGCCCAATACCGAGCGCAAGGTGGTCTGGGCGAGTTGGCTGGTCGCCATGTAATAGTCTTCCACCTGGATGATGGCGCGC
>JAMDBH010000004.1:0-410 GCA_023487615.1 Gammaproteobacteria bacterium | reverse complement strand
GTCTCCGGCACTGCGCCCGGAGACATGACAACAGGCGCGGACTCAGCCATGACGGCATCCATACTGCGCAGCGCAGGTTGCAGGTTTGTGTTCGGTTCATCCCATCTCAACATGTTTCGTTCTCCTGAATTGTTGTTGGGTCCGGCGCTTAACGCGCCTTGACCCAACCTACATTACTTTTCTCTTGTATCTTGTTACTTGTATCTGTTTTATTGACATGCCTCGCACGTCGGGTCGGTTATCGCACATACACCGGGCAGCGTAGCGGCGCTGCTCACCGCGTTCAACGAGCCGTCGCTGATGGTGGACTTTTCGGCGTGGGTGGCGCCCATGGTGCGCAGGTAATAGGTGGTCTTGAGGCCGCGCAGCCAGGCGAGTTTGTACGCCTCATCGAGCTTGCGGCCGGAGGG
>JAMDBH010000061.1:814-11543 GCA_023487615.1 Gammaproteobacteria bacterium | reverse complement strand
TGCCGGTGCGGTCTCCCTTAGGCGTACCGTGCTCGCGGATGTGTCTTAGAAATTGCAGATAGTGCTGCATATCAGTCCCGAACGCGAGGGTTTGATTTGTAGGCCCACGCCATAAACCCTAGGCCAGCAAGAATCATAGGGGCGGATAATACCTGCCCCATCGTGAGCCAGCCAAAGGCGAGATAGCCGAGTTGGGCATCTGGCATGCGCACGAACTCCACGACAAAACGGAATACGCCATAACAAACCAAAAACAGCCCGGAGACAGCCATCGTAGGGCGCGGTTTGCTGGAGTAGAGCCAGAGGACGATGAACAGTACCAGGCCCTCCAGGAACGCCTGATACAACTGCGAAGGATGGCGCGCCAGCGGTCCGCCGTTGGGGAACACCATCGCCCACGGCACGTCGCTCACCTTGCCCCACAGTTCGCCGTTGATGAAGTTGCCGATGCGTCCCGCGCCGAGGCCGATGGGCACCAGTGGGGCGATAAAATCCGTGACCTCAAAGAAGGTCTTGCGGTAACGGCGGCCGAAGAGCCACATGGCGATCAGGACGCCCATCAATCCGCCGTGAAACGACATGCCGCCCTGCCAGACCTTGATGATGTTCAGTGGGGCGTCGAGAAAACCGGGGAGGTCGTAGAACAGCACATAGCCCAAACGCCCGCCCAACACCGCACCCAGTGCACCGTAGAAGATCAGGTCGCTGATATGTTCCGGCTTCCAGTTCGAACCGGGTCGTTGCGCACGCAAGCGGCCCAGCCACCAGGCGGCGGCGAAACCAATGAGATACATGAGGCCGTACCAGTGAATGGTGAGCGGGCCAAGGTGAAGAGCGACCGGGTCAATTTGGGGATAGCGGAGCATGCCGCAATTATGGACTAGCAGGCTATTGAAAAACAGCCCGTCGGCGATAAATGGGCACCTCTAAAAAATAGTGGATTTTGTCTTTAGGCAAGGCGGAATTCTGCGAGGAAGCGGAGTGTACACACCAGTACATGAGCATTTCGAGCAGAATTCCAACGCGGCATAAAGGCAAAAGACACATTTTTTAGAGGCGCCCAAAGGAAGTCCCCTCCCCTTATGGGGAGGGGACTTTTCGGTCAGCCTTTAAGCATACCGCGCAGTATCCCTCGATACTGTTTGAGGGCGCGCTCTTGGGTAGTGAGCAAGCTCTCGAAGCTGCGTTCAATGGCCGCGGTCACGACCTTATCCAAGCTCTTGAGATCGGCAGGCGGCTTGGGCGTGTCGTCAAGCCCTTTGTGTTTGCCGCGCATGCCGCTCAAGATCTCGCCGAGGATGAGGTCTTCAATGGGACCCACCTGCGGTAGAAAATCGCCGTCATCGGGAATCTTCTCGAGCTTGAGACGAATATCCGGCGGGATGCGGTCAATAATGAAGCGGTAAATGGTGCATTGCGGAGCATAGCGGCCTAACACGTCGCGCGCCTGGAGGCCGAGATGAATCGGCTTGAGTTCCAGAATTTCCCATATCTTCGGGTGCCACAGGATGCCCCAGCACAAGGCATTCAACATGCAACTCTGCAACTTGGGCGGGGCGAGCCACACCGCGAGATTGAGGTAATAGGCCTCGATATATTTCAGTGCATTGAGTCCTTGCGCCGTTTGAGGGTAGCCCCATAGATTGATGTTGAAGAAGTGATGCCAGGTGGAGTCGGTGACGATGCGGCCCAAGTCCACCCTATGCCCGTCATAGGCGGCGGCGACCGCCACGGTGCGGCCGACGTCGGCATCCGGCGACAGGATGCGCCCCCAGGCGATGAGTTCGGGCTTGGCCTGGAAGCCGTTTTTGCTGGGCCACTCGGCCGCCGGGAAGCTGCCCGGCAGAATCACCTCGCCTTCGTGCTGGTGATCGGGGAAGATTTTTATCGGCCCCCACTGGCTGCAAAACAATGGGTGAGGGTAACGCTTCCACCAACTGTAGGACCAGGGAAATCCTGCGGGATAGGTCTTAAGCCTTAAAGGTTGCGGGGTGTCGTCGGACTGGTCATCGAATTGAAAACCGGGCGTCGGCCCTTCGCGCAGGGTGTTGTTCCAGAAGGGCTGAACGGCGTTGGGCGCCGGCCACTGGCGTATCTTGCCGGCACGCGGGATCTGCTGGCCGATGGCCTGTCCCAGATTGGCGTGATCGCCGGTCATGAAGATGCCGCCGCCCTGGTTCATGAAATTATTCAGCGCGGTGATCTCGGCGGCGGTCAATACATTGCCGGAACCTACTCCGAAGAACCAGATCTGGTCGTAGTTGGCGCTGATATTCAACTGGTCGAGGCGGCTGTTGGGCTGCGATCTCAGTTTGAAGGTCACGTCGAAATTGACCCAGTACCAGGGATCGGCCTTCAACACCTGTTTGACCTTGCCGAGATCGAAGGCCGGCGTGCTGCCGGGGGTAAAGGGGTTGGGGAGCGGCTCGGTGAGTGTGACGCCGCTGTCGGAATAAAACAGAATGCGGACCTTGCACGGCCTCGGTCGCCACGGCCAGTGTATATAGTCCTCGACTTGCCAACGCGCGTGCAGATCGAGATCGGCGGGATGCAGTTCGGAAACATGACTCTTGGAGCGTTTAACCATAAGATCCTCCTCATTTCTTGAGCTTGTTGACTGAAGAGACCTCTGAAAAACTCAGGGCCTTGAGAAGACCTCTGCCGGGCGGTGATCCCGGCGGGGGGAGTTACTGCCTTTCCATGCTACACCCAACTATCGGGGCTATGCTACCCTAGATAAATGCGGGTAAAAAAGGCCTTGAGGTAGCGGGTTTCCGGGATGGCGGGGTGTATGGGGTGATCGGGGCCTTGCTGGCCCTGTTCGAGGATTTGCAGGCTGCGGTCTACATGCCGACTGGTTTGTAGCAGTACGTCTTGTAGAGCATTGGGTTCGAGATGATGGGAACAAGAGGCGGAGATCAGGATGCCGTCTTTGGGCAATACTTGCATGGCCATTTGGTTGAGTTGGTGATAGGCCTGTAGACCCTGTTTGAGGTCTTTTTTGCGTTTGATGAAGGCTGGCGGATCGAGTATCACGACATCGAACTTTTGGCGTTCGGCGCGCAGTGATTTGAGTGCGTCGAAGGCGTCGGCCTGCATACCGGTGACGCGCTCGGCGACATTATTGAGCATGGCGTTGTGACTCAGTTGGTCGAGCGCCGTTTGTGAGGAATCCACGCACAGCACCTCGCTCGCTCCCGCCGCGGCGGCTTGAACACCCCAGCCGCCGAGATAGCTGAAAACATCCAACACGCGCCGGTCTTTTACATAGTGCCGCATGCGTGCACGATTCATGCGGTGGTCGTAAAACCAGCCGGTTTTTTGTCCGGTCAATACCGGGACCTCGAACACTACGCCGTTTTCTTCCAGCCTGACCCACTCGGGGGTTTCACCCAGTACCGTTTCAACATACTTTGGCAAGCCTTCCAGAGCGCGACTGGAAGTATCGTTGCGCAGAACGATGGCGCGGGGCTTGATGACTTTTTGCAGAGCGGCGACCACCTCTATTTTGACGCGCTCCATGCCCGCGGTGGTGAGTTGCACGACCAGTACATCGCCGTAGCGGTCCACCACTAGGCCCGGCAGGGCATCGCCCTCGCCGAACACCAGGCGATAATAAGGCTTGTCGAACAACCGTTCGCGCAGTGACAGTGCGATATTGAGGCGGTGCACCAGCAGCGACTGATCGAGCACGTAGTGCGGGTCACGGCTCACCAACCGCGCGCAGATGAGCGAGTACGGATTGGCATAGCCGGTGCCGAGCACGGCGCCATTACTCGCCTCGATGCTGACAAGCTGGCCGGGTTCGAAACCCGTCAGCGGCGTGTGCGCGACGTCCACCTCGTTACTGAATACCCACAGATGACCGGTGTGCAGGCGGCGCTCTTCTTTCTTTTTAAGACGCAACGGCGCGAGGGTTTTTGGAGTGCTCATTTAAGTGATCTCTGAAAAATATATCGCCAACCGCCAAGACGCCAAGGTCGCCGAGAAAAAAGATTTGAATGGTAAGCAATAAATCTTGGCGGTCTTGGCGCCTTGGCGGTTCAACATGACTCAGGATTTCCTTAGTAACGCGACGGGCGCGGCCAGGTAATCGGCTGATAGTCCGTGCAGTGTCTTGCGTAGAGGGTGCGCAGCACGGCGCCGTCGGGCGCATAGGCGGTCACCGGCGGGAGCAGCACGCAATGGGTGAAGGCGCGCAATAATTCCGGCGGCGGTTCGGTGGAGGTACTTATGTATGCGCCATTACGCCCCGCCTCGCGTTCGATACCGGGCCATAGATCGTGTTGATTGTAACGGCGCGTGGCGTTGCCGGTGATGTAAACAGGCATCGGGGTTGGCCAGTAAAAGGCCAGTTCGCCCGCTAGGGTATACGAATCGGTAAGAATAAATTCGATGGGCTTGCCCGCCTCCTCCAGGGCGATCTGCACTGTCGCCACCGGCGCTTGCCAGGCGCGCATTTTACGAAACGGGTCCTGCTGACTTGCCAAGCCAAAGCTATAGGGAAAATGGCCGATTGCTATCATCGTCAGCGATATGAACACCCCGACGTAAACAAACGCCCGCTTCACGCGCGCGAGATCGGGTAGCTGTCCGGCAAACAGAATCAGAAATCCGATATAACTCGGCGCCGCCCAGTTGAGTTGAACCTTGGCGCTGAACGCCTTGATCAGAAAAAATCCTAACAGGGACAGCGACGAGTACCACAGGAAGCGTTGCTGCTCGGATGCAGGTCTGCGCCATAACACGCTGGCCGCCACCAACGCCACAAGCGGCGACAAGGCAAAAATTTGAGTCAGTGAAAAATCCAGTAGGCTGTTCAGCGACAATTCGTCATGCGCGACATGACCCAGCTCGTGACGAAACATGACCCAGTCGTGCTGAGCGTTCCAGAGGACTACCGGGCTGAACAGGACCAGGGCCAGCAGCGCCGCCAGCCACGGGTGGGGGGTCTTGAGTTGCTCGCGGCCGGCGCGGGTGAGCAACAGCCACAGGCCAACAAAAACAGGCAGCAAGACGATGCTGAGCTTGGTCAGCCCTCCGAGGCCCGCCGCCGCGCCGAACTCATACCAGGCAAGTGACCGGCCGCGAAACAGCGCGCGCCACACGGCCCACAGACCCCATGTCCACAGCAGCAACAACAGGATGTCGGTGGTCATCACCGATCCGAGACTGAAGAACAGCGGCGTGGTGAGCCCCAACAGCAGCACCCATTCGCTCGCCGCGCGGCTGTTCCACACTTGATGTGCAAAGTAGAACAACAGAGCAAGGAAACCGCTGTAGGCTAACCAGGCGGGGAGGCGGACTTGCCAGGCGCCGTGGCCAAGTAAGGTTTCGGATAATGCAATCAGCCAGGCGACCAGCGGGCCCTTGGAATAATAAGACCCGTCTAGTCGGCGTGACCATTCCCAGTATTGGGCTTCATCGAAGTGCAACTCCAGGCCTGCGCCCCACATCAGCACGGCCTTGAGGAGCGGCAGGCTGAGTAAAAAAAACGGCAGGGCGATGATGACGCCTCTACCCATGAACCTGCGGCCGAAGGACCGCACTGACTCCCCTTCTCCCGCTGGGGAGAGCGAAGCGAGGGGGGCGCAGCCGTGGCCCGAAGGGCCGGATGAGGGAGAGACCGCCTGGCTCATGGACACAATCCGCGACAATGCCGGCCGGCCGGTCTCTTGCCGAGCATCATGCCGGATGCTTCCAGCCCGCCTCGGCTGATTCCTCCGGACTTTCGGGGTTGCGCATGATGTATGAGCGGGCCTGGCCCGATTCGAAATAGGTGCGCGCAATCAGTTCGCTTAACACGCCGGTGGTGAGAAACTGCACGGCCATCACAATGAGCAATACGCTTATCATCAACAACGGACGTGTGCCGATGTTCTCCCCGAAAAAGATCTTGAGAACGAATAGATAACTCATGCCGATGAAGCCGATGCCGCCGAACGCGAGTGCTATACCGCCGAAGTAGTGACCGGGGCGCGCGCGGAAGCGGATGAAGAAGTACACCGAGAGCAGGTCCATAATCACGCGGAAGGTGCGCGAGAGACCGTATTTGGAGACGCCGAACTGACGCGGCGAATGCGCAACGACCTCCTCCTTGATACGCGAGGTTGCCGTATGTGCGGCCATCCAGGCCGGGATGAAGCGGTGCATCTCGCCGTAGAGGCGAACGTTCTTGATGACCTGCGCGCGATATACCTTGAGGCTGCACCCGTAATCGTGCAGGCGCACCTCGGTCATCCGTCCGATCAGCCAGTTGGCGATGCGCGAGGGAATGGTGCGCAGCCAGAGATTGTCTTTGCGGTCTTTGCGCCAGCCGACCAGCAGATCGAGATCCTCGTCCAGCAGGCGCTGCACCATGCGCGGGATATCGGCCGGGTCGTTTTGCAGATCGCCGTCCAGCGTGACGATCACGTCGCCGCGCGCCGCATCAATGCCCGCCTGCATCGCAGCGGTCTGACCAAAGTTGCGTTGTAGGGTTATCACGCGCACGTGGCGGCCGTATTGTGCGGC
This sequence comes from Gammaproteobacteria bacterium, assembly GCA_023487615.1. The sequence continues at coordinate 5,030 of JAMDBH010000061.1, read as the reverse complement.
GCCCTGCCGCACCACTCGTTCCGTGTCGTCCGTGCTGCCGTCGCTGACCAGAATCAACTCCCACGGATGGCGATAACCGGCCAGTGCCTCGTGGACGCGCAGGAGCAGCGGCACAACGCTCTCCGCCTCGTTGTACAGAGGCACGACGAGCGAGACGCGGTGCGCGACGGATTCAGCGGTGCTGTTCATGGGGATGATGGATGCGGCGCATAAAATCAAAATATTGTACGCCGATGAGGGCGGCAAGGTAAGCCAGCAGGGTTCCGATCACGGCGCCCATCGCCACCTGACTCGGATAATGCTTGCCGAGATAGACACGGGAGATCGTTACTAATAGAGCGATGCTGAACAGCGTCAGCGCCCATCTCCACGAACGTGTAATGAAACTTATAAAAGTGGCCACCGCAAAAAAATTGAGCGCGTGGTTGGAGGGGATGCCGTTCAACTGAGATCCGCAGCGCCCGTTGGGAAGCCGCAACAACTCAGCGATGACATAGCATGGGCGCGGTTGCGCCCATAGATGCTTGACCAGATTGCCCATCGCATCGCCGGCGATGACCAGAGCAAGCAACGCCAGCCACAACCGCACTCCATCACGGCCATACTGTTTTATGCTGAGCAGGAGCATAACTGCCGCCAGCGGAAAGGCGAAGGTGTTGCGGTCGGAAAGCCAGGAAAACAGGACATCATTCCAGGGATGCGCCCAGGACTGGTTGATCCAGACGAGCAGCGCCTCATCCATGTTGAGCAGGCCGTGAAAGCAATAGACTCACCGCACCGCCCAGCAGCGTGGTGGCCAGCAAGAATAAGTGCAGGTTGACAGCGGCCTTGAAGGCGGCCGCGGCCGGTGCGCCGAACGGCAGTAAGCCCGCCACCACGCCCGCCTCGTAGGTGCCGGCGCCCGCGAAGGCATGGATGGGCAGCACGCTGGTCACATCGCCGCCAATTACGCCGAGCCAGGCGGCGGCGAACGGGATCTCGATAAACAATCGCAACACCCAGACAAATACGCCCAATTTGACGATCCAGTTGATGACGGTCCACAGCCAGGCGCGCCAGAAGGCGCTGTGGGTGTGCGGGAGACTGATTAAAACCTTGTGCAGCAGTCTGCGCGGACGGCCGCCTGGATTGGCGTCCAGATAGCCGAGTATCTTTGCATTACCTAGAAACAGCAGATACGGCACGCTCAACCATAGCAGACACGCCGCGCCGGCATACGTCCAGGGCCGAAGAGTGATCCCCAGCGCGAGCAGCACCAGGGTGTGCATGTCCAGCACCCGAAACCACAGCAGTGCGGGGGTGGAACGCATCAGCGGCACGTTGAAGTAGCGCTTCATAAGTATGGGAAAGGAAATCTCTCCGGCCCGCATCGGAAGCATGTTATTGAAAAAATTATGCAGCAGCATGAGTCTGAAGCAAGAGGCAAACGCCCCCCGCATTTCATCGCGGAAATAGTCATACAACCGCACGGCCCTGACCCAGTAAGTAAAAAACGTCAGTATAATAGCCAGGAATAATAGACTATAGGGCAAGGCCCGCCAGGGGGCGAGCACGTTCCGCCAACCGAGATAGAATTCGATCAGCGCCACGAAGGCGATAAAGAGAGTGATGCCTATGAGATATGATAGCTTCACGAGGTAGTTTGGCGGGCTGGTTGGCGATGAGGGTGCTGACTCAGTGTAGGTGGCGCGAGCGCGCAGCGCAACCCTTTCGCCCATTCTACGAAGAAGATCATCAAGCAAAAACAATTTACCGCAGAGGGCGCAGAGCTGAACCAAGTCTTTTTGAACTTATCTCTCCGCGTCCTCCGCGGTGAATATGGTTTTATCCGAAATGGACTCTAGGGCCCGCGATATGAACAGCCTCACTCGCTCCAACATAGGGCTTTACACATTGTTCGCCGCCTGTGTGCTGGCCGGTTTTTTTCTCAACATCCATGCGGTGCCGCTGTTCGACCTGGACGAGGGCGCCTTCAGCGAGGCCACCCGCGAGATGTTCGTGCGCGGCGATTTTATTTCCCCTTATCTGAATGGTGCGCCGCGCTACGACAAGCCGGTGCTAATCCACTGGTTGCAGGCCGCGAGCGTCTGGACCTTGGGTCTTAATGAATTCGCCTTGCGGTTACCCTCGGCTTTAGCCGCCACGCTGTGGGTCTGGCTGATCTTTCTCTTCACAAAGAGGTACACGACCACCGCCATGGCTTTGTATGCCGCCATCATCACGGCCAGTACGTTGCAGATCTCGCTCATCGCCAAGGCCGCCATCGCGGACGCCCTATTGAATCTGTTTCTCAGCGGTGCACTGTTTAGTACTTATCTTTTCTATCAGTCACGCGAACTGAGATATGTCTATCTCAGCGCCGCAGCCATGGCCCTGGGCTTTCTCACCAAGGGGCCGGTTGCGGTGGTCATTCCACTCGCCGTGAGTCTGTTGTTTTTTTTGAGCAAGGGTGAATTCAGGACTTGGCTCATGGCGCTGTTTAATCTTCGTGCGATGGCGCTGTTCGGGCTGCTGGCCCTGCCCTGGTACATCGCGCAGTACCTCAGAGAGGGCGACGCCTTTATCCAGGGATTTTTCTTCAAGCATAATATCGCCCGCTTTGGAGAAACCTTTGAGCAGCATGGCGGCGGATTTTTTTATTATATCCCGGTCGTCCTCATCGGTCTGTTGCCTTACACCGTACTGCTGTTCAAAACCTTCACCCATTTCGGCGAAATCGTCAACGATGATCTAAAACGTTATCTCCTGATATGGTTTTTATTCGTTCTGATATTTTTTTCGTTTTCCGGCACCAAGTTGCCCCACTATGCGGTGTACGGCTATCCCGCCGCCATCATCTTGATGGCCATGTACCTGGACACATTGCGCTCCGGATTCATGATCCTTCTGCCGCCGCTGCTCTTGTTTACCGCCTTGCTGTTTCTCCCCGAACTGATTCATGCCTGGCTCGCGGCGGTGCATGATGTGTTTATTCGAGACACATTGCGCGATGCGGGCGATTACTTTTCATTCCCCTACAGATTATTTTTTTCACTGGCCATTTTACTCACTGTGTACTTTATGTTTGAAAACCGGTTTAGCAGCCCAGGAAAATTGTTGTGCAGCGGGCTCGTTACCGTGACGGGGGTGGCGCTGTTTGTGCTGCCGATAGCGGGGCAGATTTTGCAATCGCCCATCAAGGAGGCGGCGCTCATCGCCAAGCGGGCCGATTATACGGTGGTCATGTGGGGACTGAACGCGCCGAGCTTCATCGTTGACGATTTCGCCGAAATGGGGGGACTGAACGCGCCGAGCTTTAATGTTTACAGCGAACGGCTTGTGGAGCGGCGCGAACCGCGCCCCGGCGAGATCGCACTGACCAAGTCGAGCTATCTGCCGCGCCTCAAGGGCTACGAGACGCTTTATTACAAAAACGGGATTGCGCTCATCCGTGTGAAGCCACGAATAGACGTATCAAGCCCGGCAGAGCCAGCATCAAACAGCTCAGCGCAATGACGCGCTGCAATACTTGTGTATCCGCATAACTGGTCACCGGCCATAACAGCAGATAAAGCGCCGCCAAGGCGAGCACCGCTGCGATCAGGCGTTGCGTGGCGACCTCCATGCCTCGCGGCCAGCGCCGCGCAAGATCTATCGCCCACACCGCACTCATCCAACCGAGCAGCGCCCCGCCCAGTACGTCGAGCGGCCAATGCACGCCCACCATGATGCGCGATAGCCCGACGGCGGCGGCGATGAGCAACAGGCCCGCCCCTAGCCATCCATTCTTAAAACCGAGTGCGACCACACCCGCCCAGGCGAAGATAGTAGCCGTGTGGCCGGAGGGAAAGGCCGTGGCCTTGAGGGCGGGGCCGATGAGATGAAAGCTCTCGGGTGACAACACGGCCGGTGGACGTGCAACGCCGAGCGCGAGTTTGAAGCTGAGCACCAGCAGTGTACTGAGTAGACCGGCAACCATGGCTGCCCAGAGGATGTCCGGGCGCCGCCCCGCCAGCGGCAGCAGTAAGATCATGGCAATCCAGCCGTCACCCAGCATCGTAATGGCCGCCCACACAACATCGTCGGCGAACAGGCCCTGTTTATTGATCCACAGAAACAAGGTGTGGGCGATAGATCTTGCGCGGCGCTGGCCGCGAGGCATGGAGGTCGCCACGCAACGCCTGATCGCAGCGGTGCTCGCCTTGGCGGCGCTTTATCTGCTGTTATGGCCGGTGAC
>JAMDBH010000061.1:0-804 GCA_023487615.1 Gammaproteobacteria bacterium | reverse complement strand
CAGCATCGTAATGGCCGCCCACACAACATCGTCGGCGAACAGGCCCTGTTTATTGATCCACAGAAACAAGGTGCGATTGCTGCCGGTGATAACTATCGCCGCCATCGCGAGCACACTGGCTAGCGGCACCAGCCAGCGCCAGTCTCGCCAAACTGATAGCCTCATCCTAAAAAAAGCTCTTGAACCGCAGAGGACGCAGAGAGTACGGAGGAAAAATAAATCCTTAGCTCGTTGCGCTGCGTCATCCGCTGGGTGAGCGCGCTTATGAAGCTAACCGCTTGAATCCCTTTGCGTTCTCTGTGTCCTCTGCGGTGAAACACCGTTTTTAGCTTCATACCGGCTTTTCGTCCGCAAACACCAGACGTACTTGAGTCCCCTTGCCGCGGCTGCTGCGCAGATGGATGCGCCAGTTGTATCGGTCGCAGATGCGCTTGACCAGGGGCAAACCCATGCCTGCGCCGCCCGGGACGCCGGCGGTATTGCCGCCGCGAAAGTGGGGCTCGAGTACATGCGGCAAGTCGGCGGAGGTAATCCCTACGCCCGTGTCTTCAATACTTATGCTGTCGGCGTCCAATTGCACGTTCACCGCGCCACTCGTCGTATAACTGTAAGCGTTGTGTATAAGATTGCCTGACACGATGGTCAGCAGCGCCGGTTCCGCCGCGTCAGGGCCTGCAGGCGCGCCTCGATTTCCTGCAACGCAAAGGGTTTGACCACATAGTCATCCGCCCCGCTGTTAAATCCGGCGAGCTTTTCCGGCAAGGTGTCGCGGGCCGTCAACATCAGCACCGGCGTATTCTTACG
>JAMDBH010000001.1 GCA_023487615.1 Gammaproteobacteria bacterium | reverse complement strand
GGCGGCAGGTTGCGGGTAAACGAGACAACGCATATCGAGGTCAAGCGGCGACCAGGTCCAAAACAGGCCGAGCGGAAACCGCGTCGAAACCGTGAAGCGCCCCATCTTGAGCAGGCCGCGCCGGGGTGCCGGGTGCAGCAGTTGTACCGTGCTGATCTCATTCGGCGGCAGGTCGGTGAGTTGCGAGGGTAGACCGGCCAGTTGAAAGGAAACGCTGTGGCGCATAGCGCCGGGGTTGGCGGCATGGAGGATAAAGCTGGCCGGTTCACCCGCAAATACCGGCTCGCACCGCGCGGCGCTGATCTCCAGTCCGGCGAGATTGAGATAGGTGTATAGGATGGAGACCAACGCAAGGCCGCCGAGCAGAAAGGTGAGTAAAAAGCCGAGGCTGTTGGCGTAGTTGACCGAACCCAGCAGCATCACCACAAGCAGCGCTGCGAACAGCAAGCCGTAACGGGTCGGCAGTATGAATACCCGGTGCAGAGTGAGCCGGACCGGCCCCGTCTGCGGGCCTTCGCCTTCCAGAAACCTGGCTGGGCGAAACCTCCATAGCAAACCTTGCGCCTGAACCGGCACGCTGCACCCGTCAGCAGGCTGTTGAAAAACAGCCTGCGTGCGGCCCAGGGATGGGCTGCCATTTTTCAAACACGCTGTATGTGTTTGAAAAATGGGGCAAAGCGAAAATGACATTTTTCGCTTTGCGTGTTGAAAAAACACCAGGGATGGTTTTTTTCAACATACGATTAGGGTATTGCTACGGCGTCCAGCAACTGCCGTACCCATTGCGCGGGCGCTTGCCCGCTATGCTCCAGGCTGGGCCGCAGACGATGCCCGATCACCCCCGGGAGCACCGTCTGCACGTCCTCCGGGAGGACGTGATCGCGCCCTTCCAGCAACGCCCAGGCCTGGGCGCTGTGCAGGGCGGCGAGCCCGGCGCGTGGCGACAGTCCGGTTTTATAGTGACTGGAGCGGCGCGAAATTACTCGTTACGCCTGCAGATAATCGAGCAAGGCCTCGGATATATGCACGCGCCGCACGGCCTCTTGAATCTCGATGAGCTGAGCCGGCGTCAAACAGGGTTCGACCGCTGTCAGCACCGCGCGGCGATCCTGTCCCTTGAGCAGCGCGCGCTCCGCCGCCGGACCGGGATAGCCGATCTCGATACACATCATAAAGCGGTCCAACTGCGACTCCGGCAGCGGGAAGGTGCCGATCAAGTGCATCGGGTTCTGCGTGGCGATGACAAAAAACGGCTCCGGCAGCGCGAGCGTCTCGCCTTCGATGGTCACTTGATGTTCCTCCATCGCCTCCAACAATGCGCTCTGCGTCTTGGGCGTGGTGCGGTTGATCTCATCGGCGAGCAGCACCTGGGCGAAGATCGGCCCGGGGTGAAACTTAAAACTTGCGCTGTCGCGCTCGTACACCGACACCCCCAGGATGTCCGCCGGCAGCAGGTCGCTGGTGAACTGGATACGGTTAAACTTAAGCCCCAGGATTTTAGCCAGCACGTGCGCCAGCGTCGTCTTCCCGACTCCCGGCAGATCCTCGATCAACAAATGCCCGCGCGCCATCAGGCAGGCCAGCGCCAGGCGTATCGTGTGCTCCTTGCCGAGGATGATCGCACCGGCTTGTTGTACCGTTTTGTCGAGTAATGTCTTCATGCAGGATTCAGTATATTCCATTTGGTAATCATCGGCAGAACAGCGCGGGACTTGAGGCCAGCAGCGGAATTTTGAAATTTACTACAGCATCAGGCAGGGTAGGTTATTACTGCTTGGCACGGAGTGGTAATTCGCTGTGCGGCGCAGTCTTCGACGGATTGAGCAGGTCCGCGAGAGTATAGGCATCCAGCGTGCCCAGAAAACCTTTAAGCGCCTTGCCGAGTACGAACTTAAGATTGCAGGCCGGCAGCAGGGGGCAAGTTTTGTTGTCCGGGTTAAAGCACTCGGCGACATGAAAACTTTCCTCCATGTCGCGCACCACGTCACCGATATTAATCATCTCCGGGCGCCGCGCCAGGCGCATGCCGCCGTGTTTGCCGCGCAGGGTTTCGATGTAGCCATGCAAGGCCAGCCGATGGGCGATCTTCATCAGATGATTGCGTGAAATGCGGTAATAAGAGGCTACCTCGGAGATAGTCGCCAGGCCGTCCGGGTGCAGGCCGAGGTAGATCAGCAGGCGTAACGAGTAATCGGTATGTCGGGTAAGTTGCATGAGTGTGGCCTATGCAGGGCAGCATAATACACAGCCACTACACCGACTAGTATTACATAAGATATATAATATATACATTTTATATAATGATAATTTAATGATTTATTGTCATTTTTACTAGGTGTATTGACAGGCATGGAATATAAGGTGTATAAATTATACATCTTTAATCGTGCGTAATGACGCAAAGGAGATCACCATGCAACACCTCCGCGACACGTCTCACTGGGTACTCATCACCGCCATGGCCTTAGCCGCTGGCATAACAATGCAGCCGGTATCCGCTGCAACCGTGCAAGTCACTTTGCACGCTAAAGAAGTTGACCTGCCGATAGACAACAAGGGGACACTCTATCCCACCTGGACCTTCGACGGCAAAGTGCCCGGCCCGGTGGTGCGCGTGACGGAGGGAGACATCGTCAAATTTACCCTGATTAACGATAAGGACAGCAAGCATCCGCACTCCATGGATTTTCACGCCGCACAGTTGGATGTGGTGAAAGACTTTGCCAGCGCGGCGCCCGGCGAGCAAAAGAGCTACAGTTTCAAGGCCAATTACCCCGGTGTATTTTTTTACCACTGCGGTTCCGATCCCATGATGCAGCATCTCGCGCGCGGCATGTTCGGCGCCATCATCGTGGATCCGAAAGATCCAAAAGCCTTGCCCAAGGCCGACCGCGAGTATGTCTTGATTCAATCAGAGTTATACAAAGACCCGGACAATGTGGAAGACATGATGGCCAACAAGTGGAGCAACGTGGTATTTAACGGCGGCATATTCAGATACGATCCCGTGCATGACGCCGCGGCAAAAAATCTTTTGCAGGCCAAGCCCGGTGAGCGCGTACGCATTTATTTCGTGAACGCAGGCCCCAATGAATTTTCATCGTTCCATTCCATCGCAGGGATTTGGGATCGTGTCTACCCCTCCGGCAACCCGAAGAACGCACTGCGCGGTTTGCAAAGCTACGTAGTCGGGCCGGGCGACGGCGCCTCCTTTGATCTCATCTCTCCGGTCGAAGGGGCAAACGCCATTGTGACCCACTCTTTGCGCGCGGCCATGACCGGCGCCATTGCGATCATCAAATTCTCCAAAGACGCCGATCCCAAGATGGGCCGCGGCGATCAAATTTTGATTCGCTGAGCACCAGCATAACAATCGTAGGGCTGGTTACGGCGTTAGCCGTAATCCGCCATGCAGTTACTGTGGACCTTGTAAACTTAATGCCACTGTTCGACCGCGCTACGCGCCGGTTCATTGAGCGGGCGCGCAACAAGCCCCGATTGCGTCACGCTCACCGCATAGAGGGCATTATCAGCCATAGGGAGATAGGCTGCGCTGCCGTAAAGCGTATCCACCCAGGGCAACCATTCATTATAGCGCTTGGCCAAGGTCCATAAGTCCAGCTTGGGATCTTCCGATAAGGCGTAGATACTGCGCGTGTTAGCGCGCTCTTGATCGATAGCGCGGTAGCGCCCGCTCAGACGGTCGAGCCGGTAGGCGGTGTCAAAACCGATCAACGTGGCATAGCCGCGCCATTTCAAGATGCGGGCATCGAGTTGCCAGTCATCGCCACGCACATTGAATACCTTCTGTTCTCCGGAAGGGTAGCGGATATACACCTGGTAATATTGTGGGCCCAAGATATGAAAGCGCAGTTCGGCCAGCGGTTGTTCGGCGATCAAGCGATGGTAGGTGTAAAAGTTGCCGAGCAGGGAAAAAGTTAAAGCCGCAAGGGCAACGAATAGGGCGCCGCTAAAACTTTGCAGGCTGCCGCTAAAAAACCGGCCACGACCCAGCCGCCGCAGACCAAACCATAAAAGCAGCAGACCGAAAAACCCGACGGCAATAATGACGGCTTCAAAGTTCATGACAAAGTGTCATTTGTGTAGCCCAATAATGAAATTCTGGAGTCGCTCCCGGCGTCCAGCCCCCCACGACATTAGTACATCCCTGTACGTCAAAAGCTAATCTCGATCAGCGCGGCCTCCCCCTGTTCCCCGCCCGGCCTGCGCCGGTTTTAGGTCCCGGCCGGGGTGTGTTCTGACGCGGCTGTTGCGCCGCGCCGGAGTTTCCGCGGCGCTCCGTCTTGGCCTTCGTCCGGCCGCGGTCTTCCGCCTTCTTGGCGCGAATACCCGCGATGCGCTCCGCCAGCGGCACCTCGAGGCGCGCCTCCGGCTTTGCGCTATAGTCGAAGTCGGGCACGGTCACGCGCGGCAGCCGTTTGCCGAGCACGCGCTCGATGCTCTTTAGCTCACCCTCCTCTTGCGGCGAGACGAAGGTGAACGCGTCGCCGGTCAACTCCGCCCGGCCGGTGCGGCCGATGCGGTGGATGTAGTCTTCGGGGACCAACGGCACATCGAAGTTGACCACGTGGCCAAGCGCTTCGACATCAATGCCACGCGCGGCGATGTCCGTTGCTACTAGCACACGGTACTTGCCGCTCTTGAACCCGGCGAGGGCGGCGGTGCGCTGCGCCTGGGAACGATTGCCGTGGATGCGCTCGGCGTTAATCCCGTTTTTAACCAGATATTCCGCGAGGCGGTTTGCCCGATGTTTGGTGCGCGTGAACACGAGCGCCTCTTCCATGTCGCCGCGTTTGAGGAGTGCTAAAAAGAGCGCCGACTTGAGTTCCTGCGCGACCGGGTAGACTGCCTGGGTGATGCCGACCGCAGGTGTGGACTGACGTTCGAGGTTGATCATGGCGGGATCGCGCAACATCTCGCGCGTGAGCGTGGCGATCGGCGCGGGCATGGTGGCGCTGAAGAACAGCGTTTGCCGGCGCGTGGGGATGTGGCGCAACACACGGCGGATGTCCGGCAGGAAGCCCATGTCGAGCATGCGGTCGGCCTCGTCGAGCACCAGGTATTCGAGCCCGTCGAGCTTCGCATACGGCGCCCTGAAGTGGTCGAGTAGACGTCCGGGCGTGGCGATGAGGACATCCGCCCCACTGCGGAAGGCGTGCTCCTGCGGCCCCATGCCCACGCCGCCGAAGATCGCCGCGCCGGTGATCGGGGTGTGCACCGCGAGGTCATTCAGATCTTCAAGGATTTGCGCCGCGAGCTCGCGCGTGGGCGTAAGCACAAGGGCACGCGTCTTGCCGCGCGGCTTGTCTATCAGCTTGTGCAGTATCGGCAGCAGGAACGCCGCGGTCTTGCCGCTCCCGGTCATCGCACAGGCGAGGATGTCTTTTCCCTCCAGCGCTGGCGGGATGGCGTCGGCCTGGATCGGCGTCGGGCGGGTGAAGCCGAGATCCTTGAGGCCCTTGAGGAGGTTCGGGTGAAGCTTGAGAGTGCTGAAGGGCATACAGAATCCTTATGGAATGAGTGCGGTGGGCCGCCGCCGGACGGTCCGGCGCACGAATGCTGAATAGAGGATTCTACAGGGAGACCGCTATCTGCGCGAGGGATGCCGCTTAGCGCGATTGCTTGAATGATAGGATGGACTCCCTCGTTTTTAAGCGGCATCGTTGTGCCAGCTGGCCTTATAGGGTGTGGGTATCAGCGATTAATCCCCAGTGGAATGGAATCCGTCCAAGCCTGCATGATCAGAATACCAAGCCATTAGGCAAATGACACGGGCAGTGGCGCCATGAAGAAGCCGCGTATCGGGTATTTCATGAATCAAACTTCATCGCTCTAATAGTGTAACGCGGGCATTTGAGCATCGATAAAATTATTCGGCCACCGTTTCCAGCATCTTCATCAATAAAGGCTGCGCCATGGCGCTCGCCTTTTCGATCGCAGGGTGCGGGTAGAGCACCTGCATGTACCGGGGATCGAGCAGTGAAATCTCTGTTTTTCCTTTGTTTTGATATACGCCGAGATTCCCGCAAGGCAACATGGCGCTCACATGCGGGCCGACAGTCCAGAGCACCCGGCCTACCTCATGAATGCAGATCTTTACCAGCGTAACCTGGCCCTGCTTGACCTTGCTGGTGCCCAGAAACTCCCACTTCATTTGTTTAGAATATTTCTTTATAGCCCTCACCACAGCCTCGGGCGTCTTCTCAGTAGAGCGAATGATAAACATGTCATCAGTATCGGCGCTTTGGGCCATCGGGCTATAAAGCTGGCCTATCAACGTGCAGCAAACAAAAAACTTAAATATCGTTTTCATAGCGAGTCTCCTTATCAAAAATGGGTAGTTTGGTCTAACTCATACATCCTTATAACGCGCTTATGAGTGGCGCCTGCCTTTATAGCGAGTGTTGGGAACAGGGGCGAAGACGACACACCGAATGCCGAAGCAATCATCGTTTGAGTATCCCTGCCCTCAGTAAACGCCAAGGCTATACGAGTATCGCGGTCTGTTTTACTTGCCCCCCGCAGCATATACGCAAGCGAAGACGCAGGCTGCCAAGGCAAAGATCGATGTCTTGTTTAGCGGTGAAGCCGGCGTCCGACCCAAGAAGCCGTCATGAAGCAGCCACGCGGCGCTGCGGTACGAGTAGCTGGGGGCCCACTACTCGATCGTTGCTTTTTTGCGCTTCCGGCCGGCTGTCTTGTCGGGCCGCCTTGTTGAACAAGATCCCGTGCGATTCAGCAGGTTCGCAAGCTTCGGAGCGTGGATGGCCACGAGGCCACGCTTGGTTTCGATACTTTTGTCCGCGGCCATTTTCCGCAGAAGCCGCGCCACCACCTCGCGCGTGGTGCCCAAATGAGACGCGATTTCTTGCTGGGTCATGCGCAGTGTCCCGTCGGTCGAGGGGTGATGCAAGCAGAGTGTGTTTGAATACATCGAGACGTTTTACAATACCCGGCGGCGGCACTCGTACCTGAACTATATGTCACCGCTGGAATATGAGAAGTATCACAATGTGCCCTAGGTGGGCGTCCGTTTTACCGGGGTAAGATCAGCCATCCGCTTCGCCAGCGCCTTCGATATCTTTGCTTTCAACTCGAGTTGCCGCACACCACGGCTAAGTGTCGTAACATCCCGGCCAAAGCGTTTTCCAACCTCGGTTAATGTCGCTTGTCCGCTTTTCTGCGCTAACCAGCCAATGACACACCGAGCTTGAGAGAAAGTGGAGAAAGGGGTCAAGTTCATTGTATGACTATATGAAGTATGTAATCCAACCTTAGAGCAGGTCTTGTAATGATATATTGCTTAACAGAGCCCTGCTTGATCGTGTCCGCTGTACCGATTCCGCCAGCAATAATCACTACTTCTTCACACCGAAGTCAAATTTACAACCCACGAACCTTAGCCTTAAGATAGGGCAACAAGTGGGCCGCGAGCCGTTGCTGGTCTCTGATATCCAGATGGCGGAAGGAGCGCACGGTATTACGGCAATCGAGCGCGCCGCAGCGGCAGGGGAAGCCTGGGAAATCTTCTTCGTCTATCGCGGTGCTGTAATCCCAGGTGATTTCTTCGTGCGGAGCGATATCGCGCAGCGCCACCAGGCTGAGGCCGTCATTAAAGCCGGTGTTGGGCGCGCAACTGTGGTTGGCATAGTCATCGGCCTCGCCCGACGGGCCCAGGTACAAATCCTCGTCTATCTGCAGGTGATAGTCGCGCTCATTCAGTTCCGCGCGGGTGAGCAAGGGGCCGGTGAAGGCCAACACCTCTTCGCCCTTTTTGATGGGGACCGCGGCGAACACACCCTTGCCGTGTTGCGGGCTGGATTTGATGTAAACCTTCATCGCCGGGTTGCTCGTATATTTTGATCGCCAGTGGACTCGCTCAGCCAGTCGCGCGGTTTCAGAAATACGTCATACAGCCGCGCCTCGGGCGTGCCCGGCGCGGGATGCCAGTTGTAACGCCACTTTACCAGCGGCGGCAGCGACATGAGTATGGATTCGGTGCGTCCACCGGATTGCAGGCCGAACAGCGTGCCGCGGTCATAGACCAGATTGAACTCCACATAACGGCCGCGCCGGTAGAGTTGAAAATCGCGCTCACGCTCGCCGTAGGATATTTCTCTGCGGCGTTGCACGATGGGAATGTACGCAGGGAGAAAGTGATCCCCCACGCTCTTCATAAAACTAAAACAGCGCTCGAAGCCGCCCTCGTTCAGATCATCGTAAAACAGCCCGCCGATACCGCGCGGCTCGTTGCGATGTTTCAAAAAGAAATACTCGTCGCACCATTTTTTGTAACATGGATAGACATCGTCACCCAATGGCTCGCAGGCCTTGCGTGACACCTGGTGCCAATGCACGGCGTCCTCTTCGAAACCATAATACGGCGTGAGATCGAAGCCGCCGCCGAACCACCAGACCGGCTCGGCGTTGTCTTTCTGGGCGATGAAAAAGCGCACATTGCAGTGTGTGGTAGGGATATAAGGGTTGCGAGGGTGAAACACCAGCGACACGCCGAGCGCCTGAAAATTGCGTCCGGCGAGTTCGGGGCGGTGGGCCGTCGCGGAGGCCGGCATCTTGTCGCCGAACACGTGCGAAAAACCAATCCCCGCCTGTTCAAATACCGCGCCTTCGGTCATCACCCGCGAGCGGCCACCGCCGCCTTCAGGGCGTTCCCACAGGTCTTCAATGAATTTACCCTCACCATCTTCGCACTCGAGCGCCACGCAGATGCGGTCCTGCACGTCGAGCAGGTAGGTCTTGACCGTATTGATGTCGGGGGTATTCATGGGGGCGTGCGCGTTTGTCGGACAGGGGCTTTATTTTATCGTAAATCGCCCCACAGCGTCTGCACTGCGGCCAACGCCGCCATCGGCGCGGTTTCGGTGCGCAGCATGCGTGCGCCCAGGCGCACGGAGATGAAGCCGGCGTGGTGTGCCTGCGCGAGTTCGGCGTCACTCAAGCCGCCCTCGGGGCCGATGAGCAGGGTGATGTCACCGGCGGGCTGCGGGAGGTACGACAAGCCTTGTGTAGCATAGGGGTCGAGCACCAGTTTTACGGCGCTCGCGCAATCCGCCAGCCAACGGGTGTAAGACGCTGGCGCGCTGATGGTGGGGACACGGGTGCGGCCGCTCTGTTCACAGGCGGAAATAATAATCCCTTGCCAATGGGCGAGGCGTTTGTCCACACGTTCCTGCTGTATCTTGACCACGCAAAACTCGGTGACCAGCGGCTGGATGTGCGAGACGCCCAGTTCCACGGCCTTTTGAATGGCGTAGTCCATGCGCTCGCCGCGCGAGATAGCTTGCGCCAAGATGACGGTCAAGGGCGATTCCGCATCGCGGGCGATGAAGTTGCCCACTGCGGCTTTTGCGGTGGCGCCGCTTACCGGTTGCAGTGTGGCGGCGTATTCTCCGCCCTCGCCGTTAAACAGGATGAGTGACGCGCCCGCTTTGAGCCGTAACGCACGCACCACATGCTGCGCCGCGCGTGCATCCAGCATCACCTCTGCGCCGCTTTGCAGTGGAACCGGGAGATAAATGCGCGGGACTGAGAGGCTGCACGTCTCGCTGACAAAGTCAGCGTTAGAGTCAATCGCCGCCACTCTTTAAGAAACTCTCTCGACCTTCAAGATCACGCCGTCCACACCCACTACATGGATGCGCGTGCCGGCCGGGCAATCCGCGCCCTCGACCTTCCAGGTGGAGTCATCCACCCTGATCTTGCCGACGCCGTTGACGATGCCTTCCTGTAACGTAAACACACGCCCGACATATTGCTCGCCACGCCGGTTGAGGGTGGGCTGATCGCTCGTTGTGGGGTGCGCCTTTTGGTACATGCGCCACAGCACGACAGTAGTCACCGACAGCACGGCAAAAACGAGGATCTGATACTCCCAGCCGAGCCCGGGCATAAACCAAAGCAGGAAGCCGACCAGGCCGGCCGCGATGCCGATCCAGAGCAGAAAAAATCCGGGGGTGGCGACCTCCAGAATCAACAGCGCGATGGCCAGTATCCACCAGTGCCAATAGGTGATGTGCGCGGCGTCCATCAGGGACTGCCTTGCTTGCCAAACGCCTGTTTGGCGATCTCGGCGATGCCGCCGATCGCACCGATCACACTGCCCGCTTCGAGCGGCATGAACAGGATCTTTTGATTATTGGAGGTGGCGATGTGTTGCAGGGCATCCACGTATTTTTGCGCGACGAAATAGTTGATGGCCTGGACGCTGCCCTTGGCAATGGCCTCAGAGACCAGGGTGGTGGCCTTGGCCTCTGCCTGGGCGAGACGCTCGCGCGCGTCGGCGTCACGGAAGGCGGCCTCCTTGCGGCCCTCGGCTTGCAGGATAGCGGCCTGTTTTTCGCCCTCGGCCTTGAGGATTTGCGCCTGGCGAAAACCCTCGGCCTCTAGGATATTGGCGCGCTTTTCGCGCTCGGCCTTCATCTGCCGGCCCATGGACTCGACCAAATCCGCCGGCGGGGAGATGTCCTTGATCTCGATGCGGGTGACCTTGATACCCCACGGCGTGGTGGCGTCATCCACTACATGCAATAAGCGGGCATTGATGGCGTCACGCTGGGACAGCAGTTCATCCAGATCCATCGAGCCCATCACGGTGCGCACGTTGGTCATGGTGAGGTTGAGGATGGCGTTTTCCAGATCATTCACCTCATAGGCCGCCTTGGCGGCGTCCAGCACCTGGAAAAACACGATCCCGTCCACCTTTACCATGGCGTTGTCCTTGGTAATGATTTCCTGCGACGGCACCTCCAGCACCGTCTCCATCATGTTCATCTTCGCGCCGACGCGATCTACGATTGGGGCGATAAGGTTGAGACCGGGCTTCAGCGTGCGGGTGTAACGCCCGAAACGCTGCACCGTGTACTCCATGCCCTGCGGCACCGACTGGACGCCCATCAGGACGATGAGTATCGCAAAGGCCAGCAAAATGATGACAAAAATTTCCATAGCTATCCCCTCACTTGATTCGAGCCTATAGTCAAACTTGAATGGGCGCGCAAATCAAGCGATTTTTTATGTGCCTAGGGCGGTTATAATAAGACGTTATAGTGAGGAACCTATGCACCATCCGATAACCCCACCTAAAACCCTGCTGCGCCGGACCGGACGCGCCATCGGCGACTTTGACATGATACGCGAGGGTGACCGCATTCTGCTCGGCGTCTCGGGCGGCAAAGACTCGCTGTCGCTGCTGCATATTTTGCTGCATCTACAACGCCGCGCGCCGGTGCGTTTTGAGCTCGGCGCGGTGACGGTGGACCCGCAGGTGGAAGGGTTTGATCCTTCGCCGCTCAAGGAAGTGATGACGGGTCTGGGCGTGCCGTATTTTTACCGTGCCCAGCCCATTATGGAACAGGCCAGGGAAAACATGGGCAACGACTCGTTCTGCGCCTATTGCTCGCGCATGAAGCGCGGCGTGATGTACGACACCGCGCGCAAGCACGGCTACAACGTGCTTGCGCTCGCCCAGCATTTGGATGATCTCGCCGAGACCTTCCTGATGTCCGCGTTTCATGGCGGCAAGCTGCGCACCATGCAGGCGAATTATCTGAACGACGCCGGCGATGTGCGCGTGATTCGCCCGCTGGTGTATGTGCGCGAGCGCCAGCTCGCGGCCTTCGCGGAGGAGGCGCGCTTGCCCGTGATCCGCGACAACTGCCCGGCATGCTTCAGCATGCCGATGCAGCGCCAGCATATGAAGGAGCTGCTGGCCTCCGAGGAACGGCGCAACAAGGGGTTGTTCAAGAGTCTGCTGACCGTGTTCACGGCCTGCTCCGGCAATCCGATTCTGGGAAAGTGGGAGACCAAACCGTTGAATGTGATGGGGATCAGCATAGACATCACCCCCGGTCTGGAATTTACCCGTGACACCATG
>JAMDBH010000125.1 GCA_023487615.1 Gammaproteobacteria bacterium | reverse complement strand
AGGCTTGAATTGTAAGGAAAAATATTGGCGTTCTTGGCGTCTTGGCGGTTCAACATGAATAAATCAGAGATTCCCTAGGTTTGTCTCATGAGCAAGGAAAACTTCGAATGGGATTCCGAGAAGGATCTTGGCAATCAAGCTAAACACGGTGTTTCATTCACCGAAGCTCAGTATGCTTTGGCAGATCCAGGCTGTGTTATTGCTGAAATCTTGTCCCACGGCCATAGCGAAAAACGGTATTACTGTTTCGGGAAAGTTGGGGCCGGTATTTTGACTGTTCGTTGAAGGAGCACAGGAAGCGAGGGAGCGATAGCGGACGAGTGGTGTGCGACGACCCCCGCGTATCTATCGGACCTTGCTCCCGTCCAACCTAAAATCTGAGTTGGCTGTAAGGCTTATATGATAGCTAAAAACTATCTATAAATTAAATACAATCAATTAGATTTATTAACTCCCAACCCCTATTATTCTCCCTATATCACGAAGCAAGTGATGAATGTAACCTAACAGAGGAGATAGATTATGAAGACCAACGAGTCAATTACCGTTAAAAATATCGAGGCTGCCTTTGCCGGCGAATCCATGGCGCATATCAAGTATCTGTATTTCGCCGGGATCGCTCGCGCCGCAGGTGATGTGGAAACCGCCAAGGTCTTTGAGGAGACCGCGGCCCAGGAAGTCCAGCATGCCTTCGGCCACTTGGATCTGCTTTATCCCAAGTCCGACATGAACGTGGCGCGTTGCTTGGAGATGGCCATCGAAGGTGAAACTTACGAGTACACCGAGATGTATCCCAACTTCCGGCACACGGCGATACAGGAAGGCAACGCAGCGGCGATAGCGGAGTACGACGAGCAGATCGCCGAGTCCAAGGAGCACGCCGAGCGGTTCAAGGCCACCTTGGGAAAGGCCGCCAAGCGTTTCGCGGCACTCGCCAAGGTTGAGGAGCGTCACGCCAACAAGTATCGCGCGACGCTTGCCAAGGTAGCGGCCTAACTTTAGGAAGCTCTGAATAAGTCCATCCTGGACTTTTCAGAGCACGAAAAGCAAAAACGTGGTTTTTTCTTTTCTTCATTTTTCAAACACTTCCGTGTTTGAAAAATGGCGGTGCATCCCTGCACCGCAGTAACCTCTGACTTGAACAGAGGTTCCTTAGATCAATACCAAGGAGATGACAATGAAGAAATGGCAATGTGTAGTCTGCGGTTTTATCTATGACGAAGCGGCCGGTTTGCCGGAAGAAGGCATCGCCCCTGGCACCCGCTGGGAGAGTATCCCGGATGACTGGGCGTGTCCCGACTGCGGAGTAGCCAAGGCCGACTTCGAAATGGTAGCCATCGCGGATGTCGCATAACAGTAGCAGGCAGAGTAGGGGAGGGCTAGCCCTCCCCTTACTCTTTTTAACCCTGACAATCACCGGAAAATAACAATATGAATCCGATCACCATCATAGGCAGTGGACTTGCGGGTTACACGCTTGCCCGTGAGTTCAGGAAGCTCGATAAAGATACCCCACTCGTCATTATCACTGCCGACGATGGACGCTTCTATTCCAAACCGATGCTCTCCAACGCCTTTGCCAGCGGCAAGACGGCGGAACAGCTCGCCATGAACAGCGCGGTGCAGATGGCCGCTCAGCTTAACGCAACCATTTTGTCCAACAAGCGCGTCAGCGCCATGGATACTGCGCAACACACGATTGTCTGTGACGGCGAGACGTTGCAGTATTCCAAGCTCGTACTTGCGCTGGGCGCCGACCCCATTCGCGCGGAATTGAAAGGCGATGCCGTCGATCAGGTGTTGTCGGTGAATGATCTGCAAGATTACGCGCGTTTTCGCCAGGCGCTTGTAGGTGTCAAAAACGTCGGCATCATCGGCACCGGATTGATTGGATGCGAGTTTGCCAACGACTTGGTGACCGGCGGCTACCTTGTGGAGGTTATTGATCCCGGCACTCTGCCGCTGAGGCGTTTGCTGCCCCAGGCTGTGTCCGAAGCTATGCGCGACGGTCTTTCCAAAATGGGTGTGGCCTGGCACTTCGGCAAAGGCGCTGTGGCCGTAAATCGCGCAGGCCAAGGTTATGATATCGAATTGTCCGACGGCGGCAAGCTGAATGCCGATGTCGTCCTCTCGGCCATCGGCTTGAGGCCACGTACCTCGCTGGCGCAAGCGGCCGGGATTAAAGTAAACCGTGGAGTCGTCACCGACCGCATGCTCAAAACCAGCGCCGAAGATATCTATGCGTTAGGAGATTGCGCGGAAGTGGAGGGATTGGTGTTGCCGTTCGTCATGCCCATCATGCACGCAGCACGCGCGCTCGCCAAGACCCTGAGCGGTCAAGCTACTCAAGTCGTATATCCAGCCATGCCGGTCGTCATCAAAACGCCCGCCTGCCCGGTCGTGGTATCGCCACCTCCGGCGAACACTCCATGTGAGTGGCAAGTCACCAAGACGGAGGAGGGCGTCAAGGCGCTGTGTCAGGACGGGACAGGCAAGCTGGTCGGTTTTGCTTTGGCAGGGAAGGCGACCGCTGAGAAAATGGCTTTAACCTCACAGCTACCCTCTCTACTGGCCTAGGACATAGACTTGACGAGGCTTAGTTTCCAGGTAATATGCTAATGTTAATACCATTAGCATACTTGAGGGTAACACCATGTCGAGCACAGAAAGATTAGTCGTCCTGCTGACCCGCAAGGAAAAGGCCTCTATTGCCGCAAAGGCAAAGAGCGCAAAGCTCACAATGGGGGAATTTGTACGCCGTGCTACCGGGACGTATGACCCTAGTGAAGACGTTTCATTACTGGACGGGCTTATCACCCAAGTTGAAAAATCCACAGTACAGGCCAACAAAGCCCTTGATGGTGCGCTGAAGGCTATCGCCGAATCAAACAAAAGAATCGCCGGCAGGCAGCAAGTAGTCCGTGCCAAGCGCGCCGTGAAAAAGGCGGCCTAGATGGCGATCAGCGACAAGCTTTGGAGCGCCCTAACGACTGTTATAAAGATGAACGACAAGGTTGTCGGGTTGGCAGAGCAGGTTAAGGGGCAACAATTGAAGATCGAAGACCTAACCGCCCGCGTAATACGTCTTGAGACGGCACTGGAAATCGCAATTGCCGCACAAGGCCGGAGATTAGTTGAAAAAAGATAGATAACCTGTACGAGGGCCTACGCCGTATTTCCCGTTCGCTTATTTAACATAATATATATTATGCGAAGTATAAGTTGTAGCGATTAGGGTTTCCCCAGAATATTTGATTAGGAATGGAGCTGCGCCCTGCTAAACAATCTGAAGAAGTTTTGCGTACTGGCCTCAGCAATGATCTCGATAGGCTGGTTACGTAGTTCAGCGATTTTCTGAGCGACGTAAGTCACGTAGGCGGGTTGATTAGTCTTACCGCGAAACGGCGCCGGGGCAAGATAGGGGGAGTCGGTTTCTATCAGGAGACGATCCAAAGGCACACGCGCGGCGACGTCGTGCAGAACCGTTGCTTTGGGGAAGGTCACGATGCCGGAAAATGAGATGTAGAAATTAAGATCCAGCGCCTGACGAGCGGTTTCCCAGTCCTCGGTGAAGCAGTGCATCACTCCTCCGATCTCGTTGGCGCCCTCCTCTTTCATGATTTTCAAGGTGCCTTCCTTGGCCTCACGGGTATGGATGATGAGGGGTTTGTCGCATTGTTTAGCGGCGCGGATGTGGGTGCGAAAACGTTCATGCTGCCAGGTGAGATCGCCCTTGCAGTGGAAATAATCGAGGCCGGTCTCGCCGATGGCGACGACACGCGGATCACGCGCCAATTCCACAAGTTTTTCAGCGCTGGGTTCTATACAGTCTTTTTCTGTCGGATGCACGCCGACCGAGGCATAGACGTTATCGAAGCGCTGTGCGAGATCGAGTACGCCGGGAAAATTTTCCAGGTTGATGCACACGCAGAGCATGTGTGTGACACCCGCGCGGCCGGCGCTTTCAATCGCGCCGCTGATGTCACCATTGTAAGCGGTAAGATCGAGGCGGTCGAGATGACAGTGGGAGTCAATAAGCATTGAATGTTGGGTGCCTCTAAAAATAGTGGATTTTGTCTTTAGGCAAGGCGAAATTCTGCGAGGAAGCGCAGTGTACACGCCAGTCTGCCGCTTCCCGGCCCCGCATTCCGAGCAGAATTTCAACGCGGCATAAAGACAAAAGACGCATTTTTAGAGGTGCCCTGCTACATGGTGAGGGTTTCGCGTTCCCCCTGCAGCATTCCCGCGAGATAGCCTTCGATCTTGTTACGCGCAGCGCCGCCGTCCAAATCGCTGAACTGGACTCCGATACCGGCCTGACGCCCGCCTTGGGCGCCCTTTGGGGTGACCCAAACCACCCGGCCGGCAATGGGGAATTTCTCCGGTTCGTTCATAAGGGAAAGCAGCAGAAAGATCTCGTCGCCCAGTTGATAAGCCTTGTTGGTGGCGATGAACAGCCCGCCGTGTTTGACGAAGGGCATATAGGCGCTGTACAGGGCGGCCTTGTCCTTGAGGGTGACGGATACTATGCCCTGACGGGCGGGCCTTGCCGTGGGTTGGTCTGCCATGCGGGTAATCTCCTCTTCACTTGAAGGGCGCCTCTAAAAATAGTGGATTTTGTCTTTAGGCAAGGCGAAATTCTGTGAGGAAGCGGAGTGTACACGGCAGTACATGAGCATTCCGAGCAGAATTTCAACGCAGCATAAAGACAAAAGACGCATTTTTAGAGGCGCCCTAAGCTGATGCAACAACCGTACCGGTTATATTCACCCAGGATATTAGCACATCCTCCAATAAAAGCTGGGGGTTGAGGGGGCGGCTGCTGAGTAGTAAGGCACCCTGCATCTGATCCAGCAACCGGTATAGTGACTTGAGATCAAACTGCGCAGCAAGCCGGTTGAGGCGCTGTGCAAGATCGGGGTTGGCGAGATAAGGCGGTTCCACAGCATGACGCAGCCTTATCAGGTCACCGGTCCAGGACAACAACTGACTCAAGATTTCCGCCCCGGGCTGTTGTGACCACGCGGCGGCGACGGTCACCGGGTCGGCCTGTCGTTGCAGCAGGCGTTCCAGATCCGCAAGCAGGGCCAGTCTGTGTTTAAGTACGTCGCTCGCGGCAAGCGCCAGCGCAGTGAGTGGCGCACCGTGTGCGACGTCGAGCAATTCAGAGACATTTGCGGGTGAGCTTAACTGCGCGCTGAGCCAGGTGAGCGCCACATCGCGCGGCGGTATTTCGAAGTGCAGGTTTTGGCAGCGGCTGCGGATCGTCGGCAGCAGCAGCCCGGGAGTGTGACTGATGAGTATCAGCAGCGTTTGCGGAGGCGGTTCTTCGAGTGTCTTGAGCAGGCTGTTGGCGGCGGCGACGTTCATCTGCTCGGCCGGGCTGATGATCGCAATCTTATAACCTCCGCCATGACTCTTGAGGGTCATCACGCGATTAAGCTCACGCACCTGGTCTATCTTGATGGGTTTGTCGCCGCCCTCCTCCGGCAATATCTGGAAAAAGTCGGGATTGTTGCCCGCGAGATACAACAAACAGTTACGGCATCGGCCGCATGGCCGGCTCTCTGAGTCAGGCTGCGTACACAGCAGGGACTGGGCAAAGACGTGCGCCAGATGCGATTTTCCAAGCCCGGTAGCGCCTTGGAAAAGCAGGGCGTGCGGCAGACGCTGGGCGTTGCGAAGAGTCTGGAGACGTTCCCAGAGAGGACGTTGCCAAGGATAAATATCCCGCTCGGATTGGGTCGAAGTTATCATGGTACTGTCATGATAATAATTCATCCATGGCCCGCTTGATCTGGTGCTGCACCTGCGCGAGTTCACCGGAGGCGTCTATGATACGAAATCGTTGCGGATGCCGGTGTGCCTGGTCGAGATAAGCAGCCCGCACCCGTTCGAAAAACGCCGGGTCCTCGCTCTCGAAGCGGTCGCGTGCGCTGCGTTGTGCGGCCCGCTCCAAGCCGAGCCGCACCGGGATGTCCAGCAGCAAGACGATATCGGGACGCAGATCGTCTTGTAGCCATTGCTCCAGAACCTCGATACGTTCGCGTGCGAGTCCTCGCCCGCCGCCTTGATAGGCATAGGTGGCCTCGGTGAAGCGGTCGCACAGCACCCACTGCCCGGCGGCGAGCGCGGGGCGGATTACCCGGGCAAGGTGCTCGGCGCGCGCGGCGAACATGAGCAGGGTCTCCGTCTCAACCGTTACCCCCTCTTGTCGATGCGCGAGCAGCAGGTCGCGGATCTCTTCGGACAGACCCGTGCCGCCAGGTTCGCGGGTGACGATGACCTGTTTACCCGCATGGATGAGCGTGTCACGAATATAGCCGATGCAGGTGCTCTTGCCCGCGCCTTCCATGCCTTCTATGGTGATAAAGCGGCCACGGCTCATGGTGTGTGCGGTTCCTGTTTGTGCGGAGTTACCTGATACTTTTGTACCGCCTTGTTATGTTCTTCGAGGGTCTCCGAAAACGTGTGACTGCCGTCTCCGCGTGCGACAAAAAAGAGCGATTTTCCGCTTTCGGGATGCAGTACCGCATGAATAGAGGCGGCGCCCGGCAAGGCGATGGGTGTGGGCGGCAGGCCGGCGCGCGTATAGGTGTTGTAAGGGTTGTCGCGCTCCAGGTCGCGGCGGCGTAGATTGCCATCGAAATGGCTACCCAAGCCATAGATAATCGTAGGGTCGGTCTGTAATTTCATACCCGCCTGTAGACGCCGCAGAAATACTCCCGCGATAGCGGGGCGTTCGCTAGGCACGGCAGTTTCCCTCTCCACGATTGAGGCCAGGATCAAAGCCTCATAAGGTGTCTTGAGCGGAAGATTTGGATCGCGGTTGGCCCATTCTTTGGTCAGATACTCTTGCATCGCATGATAGGCGCGCTGGTAAAGATCGGAATCCGTGGCGCCCTTGGGAAAGTGATAGCTATCGGGGTAAAAACGTCCCTCCGGGTGCTCCCCTTTCCGTCCCAGGCGCTCCATGAGTTGCTGGTCGCTGAGTCCCGCGAGCGTCTGTTGCAAGGCCGGATGACGCTGCACGGCCTCGCGGAATTGTTTGAAGGTCCACCCCTCCACGACCGTGAGCGAGTATTCCACAACCCGGCCCGCCACAAATTGGTCCAGCAACTCCAGCGGCGTCGTACCGGGATTGATTTCATATTCGCCCATTTTGATCTGTTGCGCCCTCCCCTGCCACTGCGCCAGCCAGACCAGATAGTAGGGGTGCTGCAAGACACCACGCCGGTGCAGGTCACTCGCGACGCCTTTCAGGCTGGTTCCGGCCTTGATTTCATAATGGAGGGGGCTGGCGCCTATGGCAAGCGGTGTATGGATAAAGTGCCGATATTCGATGACCACACCCGCCGCCAGGAGGGTAATGACGATGATGAGCAGCCCCAATGACCTTATAAAAAACTTTAACATTATTCTCTATAACTTTGTATATGCTCATAAATTAATGCTGTTATAGGTCCCGGTTTCAGCACTGTACCGGCGATCACACGGATCGGCCATACGGCTATCAGGCTGTTGCACAAAAAGGCCTCTTCTGCGGCTTGCACTTCGGTGAGTGTGAGCCGGGTAACGGTGCAAGGGATGGATAGCTTAGCCGCGATCTCGATGATACACGCACGCATGATGCCAGCCACACCACTTGATGACAAATCCGGGGTGAGCAGCCGTCCCCCCTTCACGATGAACAGGTTACTCTGAGTGGCCTCGATAACGCTCCCTGTCTGATCCAGCATCAGACCTTCTGGAATATCCGGGTCGTCCCACTCAGTGCGCGCCAACACTTGTTCGAGCCGGTTAAGGTGTTTGATACCGGCAAGCAATGGGTTAATGCCCAAAGGTGTTTGACAAATACGCACGCGCACGCCTTCTTGCCAACAGCGCTGAGGCCATTCAGGCCAGGGGTAACGCGCCACGATGCGGGTGGCGGGTGAGGCGTGAGGGGTGAGGGGTGAGGGGCGATAACCGCGACCGCCAGCGCCGCGTGTAATAATAATTTTGAGCACGGCTTGCTCAGCGCCGGCACAGATTTGATGAGCTTCCGCACGTAATAACGGGTAATCCGGCTGCGGGATGCCGAGCTTACTGCAACCCGAATTGAGCCGCAGCATGTGTCTCTCCCATAAAAGCGGTATCCCGTTTTTCACCGCAATCGTCTCAAACAGGCCATCGCCATAGTGCAGACCGCGATCATGTGCGCTGATCTGTTCTGCGGGTTGGCCGTTAATGAGCATCATGGGCACCTCTAAAAATAGTGGATTTTGTCTTTAGGCAAGGCGGAAGTTTGCGAGAAAGCGGAGTGTACACACCAGTACATGAGCATTTCGAGCAGAATTCCAACGCAGCATAAAGACAAAAGACGCATTTTTAGAGGTGCCCTTATATTTCGGCGCCCAACGCTCGCAGCATACCGCGCGTCTTGGCGCGCGTCTCTTCCAATTCTCGTTCTGGAATGGAATCCGCGACGATGCCCGCTCCTGCGCGTAGGCTGATTTGCTTGCCTTGTTTCACCAAGGTTCGGATCAGGATATTCAAATCCATACTGCCGTCGTGATTGAGATACCCCATCGCACCGGTGTAAGGACCGCGCGCGGTCTGCTCCAGCTCGGCGATGATCTCCATACAGCGCACCTTCGGGCATCCGGTGATGGTGCCGCCCGGAAAGACGGCGCGGATCACCTGACCGGGCGTGACGCTGGGCCGCAATCTCCCGGATACATTGGACACGATGTGGTGCACGTGGGCGTAGCTCTCCGTTGTCATCAACTCCTCCACGCGCACGCTGCCCGGCACGCACACCCTGCCCAGGTCATTGCGTTCGAGATCAATCAGCATAATATGTTCCGCGCGTTCTTTGGGATGGGCTAGCAGGGTTTGAATCTCCGCCGCATCGGCGCCATGGTTCTCGCGCCTGGGCCGCGTGCCGGCTATTGGGCGGGTTGCTACGTAATCACCTCGCACGCAGACTAGCCGCTCCGGAGAAGAGCTGATAATAGCGCTATCGCCGTACAAGGCCAAACCGGCAAACGGCGCAGGATTGGCCTCGCGCAGACTTTGATAGACATCGGCCGCAGTGAGATCACTTTGCAGCTCAGCCCGCCATACACGCGAGAGATTCACCTGAAACACATCGCCCTCGCGGATATAGCGCAGAATGCGCTGTACGCCGTTAAGAAAATCTTGTGGCGGGTCTTCCTGTTGTATCGCCTTGACTAAAGCAGGCTGACTTACGGTTGGCTTGTCCAGTGTTTGGACATCTGCTGTTATCGCTTCCAGCAATTCAGGCCGCTCCGAGATCACGAAGGTCTCTTGTGTAACGTGGTCGCGGATCACCGCGGCCGGAATTCGGGTCGCAAAGGCGATGGGTAGCGAGTTATTTGTGGCAGACAAGCGCAAGATGGGTTCGATCTGCTCAGCCAGTTCATAGCCTAAATAGATAAACCACCCGCCGTGGAAGGGAAAATCAACCACAGGGGCTATTGCAGTACGCTGTTCAGCCCACCAGCGGTCGAGGTTCTCCAGAAAATCCGCCTCGCGCGGATCGTTGAGTGTCAGCGTCTCGCCGGGAAACGCGAACAGGATGTCATAACGCGCACTTGATGTGCCGTGTACAACGCTTTCCAGCAGATAAGGATACCGCGCCGGATTCAGCCGATGCAGGGCTAGGGGGTCAATCTCATAATTTACGGCCATCACGGTTGGCCGAAGGGTTCAACGCAAACGGCTGAAGACCAGCGTTCCGTTGGTGCCGCCGAAGCCGAAGGAGTTTGACAGCACCACGTCAATCCTCATGGGGCGGGCCTCGTTGGGCACATAATCCAGATCACATTCAGGATCGGGATTGAACAGGTTGATGGTCGGTGGGGCGATCTGGTCGCGGATGGAGAGTATGCTGAATATAGCCTCGATGCCGCCGGCAGCGCCCAGCAGGTGGCCGGTCATGGATTTGGTGGAGCTAATGGCGACCTTGTGGGCATGATTGCCAAAGGCGGCCTTCACGGCGAGGGTCTCGGCTTTGTCGCCGGAGGGTGTGGAGGTGCCGTGCGCGTTGATATAGTCCACTTGGTTGGGTTCAACGTGGGCGTTGCGCAGGGCGTTCTCCATGCAGCGGCGTGCGCCCTCCCCGCCTTCCGACGGCAGGGTCATGTGATAAGCATCGCCGCTCATCCCTGAGCCGCTCAGCTCGGCATAGATTTTCGCGCCGCGCCGTTTGGCGTACTCATATTCCTCCAGCACGATCACGCCCGCGCCATCGGCGAGGACGAAGCCGTCGCGTTCGCGGTCCCACGGCCGGCTGGCGGTCGCGGGATCGTCGTTGCGCGTGGACAGGGCGCGTGCGGAGCAAAATCCGCCCAGACCCGTGGGCGAGGTCGCCATCTCGGCGCCGCCCGCGACCATGACATCGGCATCGCCGTATTCGATGAGGCGTGCGGCCATGCCGATATTGTGTCCACCGGTCGAACAGGCGGTGACGATGGCGAAATTCGGTCCCTTCATGCCATACATAATGGACAGGTTGCCGGAGATCATGTTGATGATGTTGCTGGGGACGAAGAATGGCGATATCTTGCGCGGACCACCTTCCAGGTAGGCGAGATGGCCTTTTTCGATACCCGACAGACCACCTATTCCTGAGCCGACGGCGACGCCGATCCGTTCGGCGTTGGTCTCGGTCACGGTCAGCCCGGCGTCGGCGATCGCTTCCTTGGCCGCCGCAATGCCGTAATGGATAAAGGGATCCATTTTTTTGATATCCTTCGCGGGGATGTAGCGGGCCGGGTCGAAGTCCTTAATGCTGCCCCCGAAGCGGGTGGAGAACTGGCTGACGTCGAAGTGCGTGATCGGGCCGATGCCGCTCTTACCGGCCAGGATGGCCGCCCACGATTCCTGCACGGTAAGGCCGACCGGCGAGACCATGCCGAGCCCGGTGATGACGACGCGTCTTTTCTCCACCTTGACTTACCTTAAAAAACAGCAAAGGCCGCGCTCATTCTGTAATGAGGCGGCCTTGACTGCGAATGAAAAGATCAGCTCTGTTGATGATGGGCGTTAATATAGTCTATGGCCTGCTGGACGGTGGTGATCTTCTCCGCCGATTCGTCGGGGATCTCGCACTCGAACTCTTCCTCCAGGGCCATGACCAGTTCGACCGTGTCGAGAGAGTCCGCGCCAAGATCATCTACGAAGGAGGACTCATTGCTGACTTCCTCGTCTTTCACCCCTAACTGTTCCACTACGATTTTCTTGACGCGCTCTGCAACATTATTCATGACGAAGACTTCCTCCCAACATGTGGTATCGAATTATAAACGGTATTTTAATGAAAAGCGTAAAGCGAAGCTATAAACGTTATCTTAAGACGGATATTTGACACTAGGCCATGTACATTCCGCCGTTGACGTGCAACGTCTCCCCGGTGATGTAAGAAGCCGCCGGTGAGGCCAGGAAGGCGACGACTGCCGCGACCTCATCGGCAGAACCCAGGCGATTAAGCGGGATCTGCTGTAATAACTGGTTGCGATGTTCTTCGTTGAGCGCACGGGTCATGTCGGTATCGATAAAGCCCGGCGCCACGGCATTAACGGTAATCCCTCGTGAGCCCACTTCGCGCGCCAGGGACTTGGTGAAGCCTATGATGCCCGCCTTGGCTGCGGCGTAGTTGGCCTGCCCGGCGTTGCCCGTCAGACCTACCACCGAGGCGATGTTGATTATACGCCCTCGGCGCGCCTTCATCATCCCGCGCACACAGGCCTTGCACAGCCGGTAGACCGAGGTGAGGTTGGTGGCAATGATATCGTCCCATTCCTCGTCTTTCATACGCATCAATAGGTTATCGCGGGTAATTCCTGCGTTATTGACGAGGATAGTGGGTGTGCCGTAGGTTTTTTCTACGGCTTCGAGGAGACCGGCAATGGAACTTGGATCGGTGACATTCAAGACATGACCGGAACCTTTTATTCCATTATTTTCCAGTATGTTACTGAGTGTTTCTGCACCTGTTTCTGAGGTGGAGGTCCCGACCACAACGGCCCCTAAGCGGCCCAACGCCAAGGCGATGGCCTGCCCGATGCCCCGGCTTGCTCCGGTAACCAGCACGATTTCATTGTTTAGTATAGTCATGAACCTTTTATTAAGACTCGATGGCCGTCAAGGCCAGCTCCAAACCGTCGGGGTCTGACATCGCCATACAGTTCAAGCCGGGGACGATGCGTTTGTTGAGGCCGGTGAGTACGCTCCCAGG
>JAMDBH010000092.1 GCA_023487615.1 Gammaproteobacteria bacterium | reverse complement strand
TACGAGGAATGCGAATCTCGGCATTCAGGGCGCGTGTACTTGTTCTTCCGTGAGCCACGCGGCGTATTCGATCGCCTGCTGAATATCCTCGCGCGTGATATCCGGATACCCCTCGCGGATCTCCTCGTTCTTACCGGTTAACAGGATTTTGCCGATGAGCATTAATTCTCAAATACCGAAGTGATTGGTGATTAGGTGATTAGCACGAGTGGATGGTGATGCGTGATTGCGCGCAACCTGTGCGCGTTTGCACCGTCACGTCTCCGTAGGCGGGGCGCCCAAGCCCTAACATCACTCATTGTTTGTCATCGCTCTGTCCCAACCGGCAAGTGGCGTACACGATGGCGGGCCTCCTCCACAATTACGACTGCGCCCGCTTGCAGCGCTGGGATGCAATTCGTCAGCACCGCCGATAACCGCTCGGTAAGCCGAGCCAATCGGGGGTTATGTAGCCGGAAAACGATTACGCTCGCCTTCTTGCCGTGCGTGAGGGCGCTGATTTCGCCAAAATCGAGGTCGTGCGTGACCACGATACGGCCTTCAGCGATCGCCTTGGCAAAAATCTGTCCGTTCGGCAGGCTTTGCAGGCCCTCCTCGCGCAGATGCTTAGCGTCATACCCCTGGTCGTTCAGCCAGCGCGTGAGCCTGATATCTACACAAGCGTCTACGAGGAATGCGAATCTCGGCATTCAGGGCGCGTGTACTTGTTCTTCCGTGAGCCACGCGGCGTATTCGATCGCCTGCTGAATATCCTCGCGCGTGATATCCGGATACCCCTCGCGGATCTCCTCGAACGTCGCCCCGTGGGCGATTTGGCGCACGACCACCGATACAGGTATGCGCATCCCGCGGATGCAGGCCCGCCCGCTCATGATATTGGGGTCGAAGCTAATGCGGTCAAACATAACTCACCTCCTCCGAAAAGTTTACATCTCAAAGGCCTACTGCGCCATGCCCCCTGGCGCCGGCTCGGCTGGGCGGCGATGGCGTTGAAGAAGAAGCGGAGCGGCCTTTCTCAATTCCCGCCGCAACATCTCTTTAATTTCCTCCTCCTACTTTCTTGTATCCGGACTTGCCATCATACCTATTAAGGTAATACCTAATCAAAGTGACCAGAATTAAACTGGATAATGTCGAGGCATGGCATGTCAAGATGACAGAGGAAGTATAGGCTAGTTGCTCGCCTCGACATGCCCTGCTTCGACCTCGACCCTGATTTGTTTGCCTAGGGTGTCGAGCAGCAGAATCACCCATCACGTGGATTTGGCGAGTAAGACCGCCTCATAGCCCCTCTATGACGCCTGCTCTAATCCTCACACGTTCGGTTGGAGCGCTTTGTCGGGCAGTGTATGAATGCCCCTAGGGCCGACGCGCCATGAGCATTTCGATCAGCGCTTGCGGCACCACCGTTGACTCCGTGCCTCCCCGCCACACCACTCACCCTAACATGGCAAACAACCCCGACCGGAATATATCGCCGCTTGCAATATATCGCAAAATGCGATATATTGTGCCCGTGCATGTGATCAGCAATAAGGCGCTGAAGGTGTTTGCAGCGGGTCATCCGGACGCAGAGAAGCCACTGCAGGCATGGCGCAAGGCGATGGAGAAAGGGTACTTTGTATCTTTCGCCGGGTTGAAGCAAGCGTTCGGATCGGTCGATAAAGCCGGTGAGCTGTGCGTGTTCGATATCGGCGGCAATAGATATCGGCTCATCGCCTATGTGCGTTTTGACTGGCAGCGTTGCTATGTCAAGCATGTGTTGACGCATGCGGAGTACGACAAAGAGAGGTGGAAATCATGAAGACTGTACTGAAGAAGGTAGTGCCTGCCTGGCACGCATTCGAGCGCACCGCGCACGTGGGGCCAATCCGCGATGAGGCGCACTATGACGAGATGGTGACGCTGATGGATGCGCTGATCGACGAGATCGGAAGCGACGAGGCGCATCCGCTGTGCGGGTTACTGTATATCGTGGGCGAGATCATCCGTGAACATGATGCGAGTCACTACCCAAGCGAGGGCGTCACTGGCGCGGACATGCTGCGTTTCCTGATGGAGCAGCATGGACTGAAGCAGTCCGACCTTCCGGAAATCGGCACACAGAGCGTCGTGTCTGAGCTGCTGTGTGGCAAGCGCAAGCTCAACGTCCGGCAGATTGCCAAGCTGTCGGCCCGCTTCGGGGTGTCGGCGGATGTGTTTATTGACGAGGGTCAGGCGGCGGTGTGAAGAATTCCGCTAGGCGAAGGGTGTCTGGAATTTCATGCCACAAGGGTTATTTCCTGGCGCTGGCCACCTGACTCAACAATCAATGTGCCGTTGTCCTTGGTCAGTTGTTCATTTGCGTTCAGCAACTCAATACCGTAGACGGTACCGTCCGGGGCAATGTCAATGTTCATGTCGTCGCTGATCTTGATAGTCGTCACCTGGCCTGTCTTCTCATGGAACCGTATATATGCAACGTTATACTTCGAATCATAACTGAGTTTCATAACAGCCTCCGCTCATCAAAAGAATTTTACGATTATTGTGATCACCAGCCAACCATCTTCCCTCAACGGCGTACGCCTCAACCTATTTTGTTGAGTATCGTCTGTTATTCCACTCGCCGTCGAATGGAAAGTTACAGCGGAACCCTGTCCTGCCATGTTTGGCGGCGAAACGTTCTCCGCGCTCGATTGTTGCAATAATCTCTTCTTCCGTCGCCCCACGCTCTTGCAATCGATCCTGAGTATGTGGATGCAGTCTGACTTTCATGAGAGAACCTTAGCCTCCGGTGTCGGCGCCACAGATCTACCTCTCGGGTAGAAATCGTCCCGCCCAGGTGGCGCTGACTGACCCCCAGAGCTGACTGTTGCATCTGGCCATTCTAGCACCCAGAGGGGGTGTCTCCTATACCCATGCGGTGGTTTGCTATACTTAGAAAAGGGCTAAAAAAACTCTTCCTGGGCTATGCCCCTGCGTTGCGCTACCTGCTACGCTTGGGTCTCGGGGTAAGGGTTTCTTGGTTGGCCTGTTCAGTTACAGCACCGCTTAGCTCTTTGCAAACCCGTTCGTTATGATACAACGAACCCCTGGGTTTCAGAGTGTTCACAGGAAAGGTATATGAAGATCGCTATCGTCCATGACTGGTTAACTGTGTATGCGGGGGCTGAACGAGTACTTGAGCAGATTCTGCAGCTTTACCCGGACGCCGATCTATTTAGTCTGATTGATTTTCTTCCTGGGACACAACGTGGGTTTATATATAATAAGCCAGTACGTACTTCATTTCTTCAGAATTTGCCGTTTGCGCGGACCCATTACCGTCGCTATTTGTGCTTAATGCCGCTTGCCATTGAGCAGTTTGACTTGTCAGGCTACGATCTGGTGATTTCCAGCAGTTATGCCGTGGCCAAAGGTGTTATAACGGGCCCCGATCAACTTCACATCAGTTATGTTTATTCCCCTATGCGTTATGCGTGGGACTTACAACATCAGTATTTGCGCGAAACGGGTCTGGATAAAGGTATTAAAGGTTGGCCGGCTAAATGGGTGCTCCATAAAATGAGGCTCTGGGATGCGCGCACGGCTAACGGTGTGGATAGTTTCATCGCCATCTCGCATTTTATCGCCAGACGTATTTGGAAGGTATACCGGCGCGAGGCGAGTATAATTTATCCGCCGGTAGACACCACAAGCTTTGCACTTCACGAGCAAAAAGAAGATTTCTATCTTACCGCGTCACGCCTGGTCCCTTATAAGAAAATTGATCTTATTGTTGAGGCTTTTAATGGAATACCTAACAAACGGCTGGTCGTGATAGGCGACGGGCCGGATTTCAAAAAGATCCAGATGAAGGCGGGGCAGAATATATCCCTGCTAGGCTATCAAGGGCAAGACCATCTGAAAAAGTTCATGCAGCGCGCCAAGGCTTTTGTATTTGCCGCCGAGGAAGATTTTGGAATCTCCCCACTGGAGGCGCAAGCCTGTGGCACACCCGTAATCGCCTATGCCAAGGGGGGTGTGCTCGAAACGATACGTGGACTGAATGATGAGCATCCCACCGGCGTATTTTTTAAAGAGCAGAATGCCGCAGCGATAGTCAATGCGATCGAAGAGTTCGAGCAGGCGCATGACCGGATTCCTGCCGAAAGGTGCAGAGAGAACGCCATGCGCTTTGGACAGGAGCGTTTTCGGCAAGAGCTTAAGGCCTTCATGGATCAGGCGTGGGAAGAGTTTCAGAACAGTAAGTTGAAGAAGCACACCACCCTTTGAAAAATCTACTACGCGAATCCCCCTCTTACACCCCCGCATCCTGCTACGCGCGAAAGTCCAGCCAAGCCGTCCGTGGATTGGCGTTCGACGGCTTGCCATCTCACCCCTTTTACAAAGGGGGGAGGACATACGCACAATAGCCTTGCCGGTTTCCGTTGCATTTTGTGGAGATCACAAATATACTGTTGATGTGACTACCTCACAGTCACTCCAGGGTTAATTAATATGAAAACAGTGGGCATCAAGGAACTGAAGGCGCATCTGAGCCGCTATGTGCAACAAGCGCAACGAGGTGAACGGGTCATCATTACCGATCGAGGCGAGGAGGTAGCGGAACTCGTGCCACTGAGTTCTGAGCGTGAGGCTGCCTTGTTGCTCGCCTCACAGGGCAAGCTCAAATGGTCTGGAGGCAAACCTGCGGGACTGGGCGGGATTGCAGTACGCGGCAAACCACTGAGTGAGACCGTGCTTAAAGATCGGCGGTGATCCTTTACCTTGACACCAGCAGTCTGGTCAAACTCTACCTTGACGAGGCCCGCGCAGATTCAGTGCGCCGCTGGGCGCTTGACGCAGAAGTGCTTGCCACGTCGCGGGTCGCCTATCCGGAGGCGGTGGCGGCTTTGGCGCGCCGGAGCCGGGAGGGCGATCTAGACCCGGATGCTTTTAAGCGCGTGTTGCTGATGCTGAAGCAGCAATGGCGGGACTTTGCCGTTCTCGACCTTGCTGAAACGCAAGCAGGGGACCTGGCAGTCAAGCATGCACTGCGTGGCCTCGATGCCATTCATCTCGCCGCCGCTTTAGACTTACGGCAAATTTCTCCCGGCGTCCGGATCGCCTTTTCATCCTTCGACGTGCGGCTCAACGAGGCCGCCGCTGCGGAAGGACTTCCGGTGCTGGATGCGAATACCGCGTAAATATCAGGCAATGCCAAGGGCAGCCACACCGTGACACCCCGCAGCTTATTGAAGGAAAATGCCGGGGTATTAGAGTATGCCCTGCGACTATTAGATCCCTTCCTAGTAGTATTGGCCGGAATCGCAGCTTACTTCCTTCGATTTGAGAATGTGCTGTTCCCGTTACACTATTTGGTGGCTTTCATCGCTGCCTTTCTGCTCTGTTTTCTCATCTTCCCTTTTTTTAGAGTCTATCAAGCCCAGCGCGGCGCGAGCCTATGGGCTGAAATCCAGACACTATTCAGCGCCTGGCTTGTTGTCATTGCCGGCCTGGCGGTGGTCATGTTCGCCACCAAAACAGGCGCGGATTTTTCGCGCCAGTGGATGGGTCTGTGGGCAGGGCTCGGCTTCGCGGCGTTAACCCTTTTTAGAATCCTGTTGCGGCTGGGGCTTCGTCATATACGCCGCAAGGGCTTTAACCTCCGTTATATTGTGATTGTAGGCGCCGGTTCGCTGGGTCGGGAAGTTGCCCAGCGAATCAAGAACTCCCCCTGGATGGGCCTCCACATCACCGCATTTTATGACGATGACCCTCAATTGTACGGCCGGCATCTGGAAGGAGTTGAGGTGAGAGGACCGACAAATCGTCTGGCCGGAGATTTGGAACGCGACGCCATAGATCAGGTGTGGATTGCACTCCCCTTGCGTGCCGAGGAACGCATGAAGACGCTCTTATACGAGCTGCGTCATGCCAATGTGCAGGTCCGCCTCGTACCCAATATTTACGGCTTCCAACTGTTGCATCACTCCATCACCGAGGTGGCGGGCTTCCCGGTCATTAATCTGATGGACAGCCCTCTGAGCGGTATCAATGCTATAGTTAAGATGCTTGAGGATAAGATACTGGCGACGCTGATTCTAGTCCTGACCAGTCCCCTTATGATCTTGATTGCGATGGGCGTGAAACTCAGCTCACCCGGCCCGGTACTATTTAAACAGAAACGTGGCGGGTTGGAAAAAGACGAAATCCGGATCTGGAAGTTTCGCAGCATGAAGGTACACGCCGAGCCCGAGGGAACGATAACTCAGGCCAAACCCAATGATCCGCGTATCACGCCGTTTGGCGCTTTTTTGCGACGCACCAGTCTCGACGAATTGCCGCAGTTCTTTAATGTGCTGCGGGGAGAGATGTCTATCGTCGGGCCACGCCCGCACGCGCTTGAACACAATGAGTTTTACAAAAAACGTATTGACCCCTACCTGCTCCGACAACGTGTCAAACCGGGTATAACCGGCTGGGCCCAGATCAACGGCTTACGCGGCGAAACCGGCGACCTGGAAAAAATGGAAATGCGCGTGAAGTATGATTTGTATTACATCAATAACTGGTCAGTATGGTTTGACTTGCGAATCATCTTCTTGAGCATTTTTCAGATTTTTAAGACCCGGAACGCAGAATGACTTCGCTGACATTTATACACCCTGTGCTCTCCCACCCCCCACCCGTACCTCCCCCATCAAGGGGGAGGGAAATTCTCCATGCACTTTAGATTAAGTTGGCGAGAGTGGTGGATCAGCGCCCCGCTGTTATTGGCGATTAGCACAGCCTTTCTTATCACCGCCTCTTTACAGTTTATCGCTTGGCGGGCGCCTCCACACCCTCCCACTCCACAGCAGTGGACAGGCGTTGAGCTGAATCTGGCAGAAGGCAAGGGGCACAAAGGACAGGATACGCTTGCAGTAGAGGCCTTGTCTGATCAGGGTGTGGCCATCGCATCGGCGTCCCCTATTCAGATCGAAGCCACCGATTATTCAACGGTGCGGCTGGAGATCGGCGGTACACCCCCAAGCTCAGGTTTGTTTGTTCTTTGGCGCCGGGCTGATAATCCCGGCGAGATTTTTTCTCTACCCCTCAACAGGGATGATCAGCAGACGCTATCTTTGCGCGTCAGTGATGACGCCGCTTGGCGTGGCAAGCTCAGCGAGATCGGACTGGCCATCACCGCGCCGCTCACCGAGCCTTTGGTGATTCATCGTCTCACACTCCTCCCCGTCAACTCTCAGCCAACCCTGTCCGATCTCGTGGCCGAGTGGCTGACCCATGAACCCTGGAATGCTGCGTCCATCAATTTTCTCTATGGAGGAACACCGTATCCCACGCTCCCACTTTTACCCGCAGTGGTGGCTATGGTGGTCGTGGCCTGCGTGCTTTATTTCATTTTGATCCGGATTGGATTTATGGTGTTTAACCCGCTGGTGATACCCGCATTGATTTTCAGCGGGTGGCTGTTACTTGACGTGCGCTGGCAGTTTAATCTTTTGAATGAGCTGTCAGCAACTTTCCATAACTACGCAGGGAAGACCTGGGAAGAACGGCACGAATCGGCCGAGGACGGTGATTTATTTGTTTTTGTAATGAAGGTAAAGGAAAATCTGCCAACCGCACCAGTAAGGATTTTGTTTTTTTCCGACCTGGATTACCTGCAAGGCCGCGGGGCTTACTATCTTTATCCGCATAATGTCTATAAAGGCGCGGGACTTTCCTCTACTCAATATTTTCGATCCGGTGAGTACATCGCGTTCTACCAAAAAACGAGTATGCAATACAACCCCACTACTCAGAAGCTTTTGTTGGGAAATAATCAGGAAGTTTCCGTTGACCTCATTCTATGGGGCAATGGTTATGGGCTGCTGAGGATACGTTAAATGGGATTTTTAGGATTGGCCGTGGGGATGATGCTGCCGTGGCTGCTGGGCCTGGTCTGGCTGCGTGTCTTGTGGCGTGAAAGGGATGTCAGGGCCTGGCCGGTCTGGCTCGGCTATGGTTACGTGCTGGGCACGCTGGTCACAACACTGGTCATGCGATTGCTGGATGTGCTCGGGATCACCTTTAGTTTCGTGAGTATAAGCCTGCCTTTGCTCGGTATAACGATCGCAGGCGCACTGTTATATATAAAAACATCTGCGCATAACCGCACTTTGATCAATGATATACATAGCGACATAAATACTGCCGCATTAGTTGCCCCTTCCCCCTTGACGGGGGAAGGCTGGGATGGGGGTGAAAAGACTATGCATCATGCGCTCACCCACCCCCACCCATGCCCTCCCCCATCAAGGGGGAGGGCAGTTCTGTCCAAGAGTTACGACGTTGTGTATAACTGGCGCAATCAATTACGCTGGCAACAAACGTTGTTCATTTTTTTATTCGCGATAATCATTCTGCGCTTTGCTGGGTTAGGGCTGGAAATTATCTGGCGGCCCTTGTTTGCATGGGATGCCTGGAACCAATGGGCCACCAAGGCCCGTGTCTGGTATGAATTGGGGCGATTGGTTCCATTCGTCCCTGCGGACATCTGGCTCTCTTCAGGCGCCACACAGGCGTACACCGACTCTGCGCCGCACTATCCCGCGACCATACCTCTGTTGCAAGTATGGATGAGTTACAGTTTGGGACGGTGGGATGACTCCTTGATGAACCTGCCCTGGTTACAATGCGGCATTGCGCTCGGTTTGGCCTTTTACGGTCAGGCCAGACTGTGGAGTGTTTCGCCCCTGCTCGCCATGATTTTTACCTATTTTTTGCTGTCGCTGCCGCTGCTCGACACGCATATCGCCCTGGCCGGTTATGCGGATCTGTTCATGGCCACGGTTTACGGGCTGGCGGCCATGGCCTTTTTCCACTGGGCCCGAACCCGCGATCATCGGCAGGGGCTATTGGCCTTTTTGCTCATTCTAAGTTGTTCTCTCATCAAGATACCCGGCCAAATATGGATGCTGACCTTTCTGCCGGCCTTGTGGGTGGCCTTGATGCCACGCACCGGAATGATTGGGATGGCGGTGTTGGCCGTGCTCGGCGCCGCTGCGCTGTTCCTGCTCGACCGGACACAACTGGTCATTTTAGGTTACACCCTGCATACTGAATTCAGCCCTGTAGGAGAACCGATCTTAAAAAATGTGTTCGTCATGGATAACTGGCACATGTTTTGGTATTTGTTCATCGCGTTATGGCTGTTTGCTTTGACACGCCTATTTTCGGCGCCGCTGCGGGTCATGACTATCTTAGTCCTCACCGATTTTTACTTTCTTGCGATTGTGTTCTTCTTCAGCAAGGCGCACGTTTGGGTCGCCGATTTCTCGACTCTGAATCGCGCCCTATTGCACATTGTCCCCATGCTGATGTTCTATATGATGGTTCTTTACCGGGAAGGGATAGTTTGGCCGCGTTGGCTGGCGGGACATCGAGCGCCCACATGATCTATAACGACCTGCGTGATTTCATTGCCCAACTTGAGCGGCAAGGTGAGCTTAAACGCATCACGCTTCCCGTTGATCCCTATCTGGAAATGACGGAGATCTGCGACCGCACCTTGCGGACAGGCGGGCCGGCCTTGCTGTTTGAAAACCCCAAGGGCAGCGCCATCCCGGTGCTGGCCAATCTGTTCGGCACAGCGCGGCGCGTGGCCTTGGGTATGGGGCAGGATTCGGTAGAGGCACTGCGCGAGGTGGGTAAGCTGCTTGCCTATCTGAAGGAACCTGAACCGCCCAAGGGCTGGCGTGATGCCTGGGACAAGCTGCCGGTGCTCAAACAGGTGTTGAACATGGCGCCGAAGGTGGTCAGTAAAGCGCCCTGTCAGGAAAATATTATCGAGGCCGACGCAGTAGACTTGTCCAAACTACCCATCCAAACGTGTTGGCCGGGCGACGCAGGACCGCTCATTACCTGGGCCCTGGTGGTCACCAAGGGGCCGTTCAAGGACCGGCATAATTTGGGGATTTACCGCCAGCAAGTGCTTGCGCGCAACAAGCTTATCATGCGCTGGCTGGCGCATCGCGGCGGTGCGTTGGATTTTCGCGACTGGCAGATTGCTCATCCCGGCGAACGCTTTCCGGTAGCGGTCGCGCTGGGCGCCGATCCCGCCACGATACTGGGCGCAGTGACGCCGGTGCCGGACACCCTTTCCGAATATGCCTTCGCTGGCCTGTTGCGTGGCGCCAAGACCGAGCTGGTGAAATGTCTGGGCAATGATCTACAGGTACCGGCCAGCGCCGAGTTCGTGTTGGAGGGCTACATCGAACCGGGTGAAGAGGCGCTCGAAGGCCCCTTCGGCGACCATACCGGTTATTACAACGAGGTGGAAAAATTTCCGGTGTTTACGATCGAGCGCATCACGCACCGCAACAACCCTATTTATCACAGCACCTACACCGGCCGCCCGCCCGACGAGCCCGCGGTGTTGGGCGTCGCGCTGAACGAGGTTTTCGTGCCCCTGCTACAGCGCCAGTTTCCCGAGATCAGCGATTTCTATTTGCCACCGGAGGGCTGTTCGTACCGGCTTGCCGTGGTGAGCATGAAAAAACAATATCCCGGGCATGCCAAGCGGGTGATGTTCGGCGTATGGTCGTTCCTGCGTCAATTCATGTACACCAAGTTTGTCATCGTCACGGATGACGACGTAAACATCCGTGATTGGAAGGATGTCATCTGGGCCATGACCACCCGCATGGACCCGGCGCGTGATACGACTATCATCGAAAACACGCCGATTGACTATCTCGACTTCGCCTCTCCGGTGTCCGGCCTCGGCTCCAAGATCGGCTTCGACGCCACTAACAAGTGGCCGGGTGAAACCACCCGTGAGTGGGGCGAACCCATCACCATGAGCGCGGAGGTGAAACAGCGCGTGGACGAGATCTGGCAGGCGCTGGGAATCTTTGCGGACAGGTGAGCGCCCAGGCCTATGCGTGGCTTGCCGATGCCACGGTAACCTTACATGCGTCATTTGTCCTATTTGTGATGGGTGGCGAGATAGGGATTCTGATCGGCTGGCTCAGAAATTGGCGTTGGGCCCGCAACCCCCTCTTCCGCATAAGTCATCTAGCCGCAATTTTGTTTGTCATCCTCGAGGCCTGGCTGGGGGTAAACTGCCCGCTCACCGTTTTGGAAAACCGTTTGCGTGAGATGGCGGGACAGGCAGGTTACGAGTTGAGCTTTATCGGATACTGGCTCAACCGCATCCTGTTTTATTCTGCTCCCGAGTGGATATTTGCCTCTATCTACAGCGGCTTTGGGTTGTTAGTCGTGGTGACCTTCATCGCCTATCCGCCGCGCAGAACATAAAGGCCGAATAAATTCGGCCCTACAATTCAAGCTCGGCAAACACCGGAGCATGGTCAGAAGGCCGCTCCAATTTACGCATAGACTTGTCTATCCACGCCGCGCGGCAGACGGCGCGCAGCTCCGAGCTTACCATGATGTGATCTATGCGCAAACCCATATTGCGTCGAAAAGCGCCCATGCGGTAATCCCACCAGCTATAGGTTTCCGGGGCTTGTTCGAATAACCTGAAGCTGTCGGCGAACCCCAGGTCCAACAGTTTCCTGAAATAGGCCCGTTCCGGTTCGCTCACCAGCACCTGTCCTTCCCACGCCTTGGGATCATGTACATCGTGGTCTTCGGGGGCTATGTTGAAGTCACCGAGCAGAACCAGCCGGGGGTGGCGCTCCAGTTCGTGATGCAGGTAGGCCGTCAGCTTCTCCAGCCACGCCAATTTATAATGGTATTTATCCGAGCCGACACATGCCCCGTTTGGAATATACACATTGACGACGCGTAGTCCATTAAATGACACCGCCAGGATGCGGCGCTGCTCATCGTCAAGCCCTGGAATATCCGTGACCACCTCGCTGGCTGCAGTGCGGCTGAGGATGGCGACACCGTTGTAAGTCCTTTGACCGGAGAAGACGGCTTGATAACCCGCCTGCTGAATTTCAGCGAGCGGAAAATCGCTGTTGGGCAGTTTGGTCTCCTGCAGAGCGACGATGTCTGGCTGAGCAGCTACGAGACAGTCCAGCAGATGCGACAGACGCACGCGCAGGGAGTTGACGTTCCAGGTGGCGATTTTCATTTATGCACCGCCAAGACGCAAAATTGAGAACTATTTACCGCAGAGGACGCGGAGTAGAAGCCAGGTTTTTGGATCTTATTTCTCTGCGTCCTCTGCGGTGAATGTAGGTCTATCAATATTTTCGCTCCTTCGCGTGAAATCAGTCATGCTACGATACCGTTGTGTTGCAATAGCGCATCTATGGTCGGTTCACGGCCGCGAAACTCTACGAACAAAATTGC
>JAMDBH010000018.1 GCA_023487615.1 Gammaproteobacteria bacterium | reverse complement strand
ATCATGGAGGATCGCATCATGCGTGAGTACCAGCCGGCGCCAAGCAGCCCGAGCGTCAGCGCCGGCAGGATCAGGTGCCGGAGCGTGCCATATCCGCCCACCGGAAACCACTCAAGCTTCACCGCGAACACGTACAACATCAGGATGCCGGCCACGAAGTGTGGCGTGGACACACCGATGAAAGACAGCACCATCACACCGTGATCGATCCGCGAGCCCTGTCTCACTGCGGCATACACGCCCGCTGAAAGTCCGATGAGCAGTTCGAAGAAGATGGCGCCAGCCATCAGCAACAGTGTCGCAGGTAGCCGCGACATGATGATCACGGAGACTTCAGTTTTCTGCATGTAGGAACGGCCAAGGTCTCCCTGCACGAGACTGCCAAGATAGCGCGCGTACCGCTGGTGGAACGGGAGGTCGAGTCCAAGTTGTTTGTGGATGCTCTCCACGGTCTCCGCCGTGGCACTGCGACCAGCCATCTGCCTCGCCGGATCTGCCGGAAGGATGTAAAGCAGCAGGAACGTAACGAAACTTACACCCACGAGCAGCAGACCTGCCTGTAACAAACGTTCGACGAGGTAGCGGATCATGCGCGTCGGCTGCTTAGGGTGGGATCGAGCGCCTCTCGCAGTGCGTCACCGAGGATATTGAATGCCACCGCCATCAGCACGATGGCCGCACCAGGGAGAAACACCAACCAGGGCGCGGTGGAAAAATAACTCTGGTTCTCGAAGATGATGTTGCCCCACGACGGCGTAGGTGGCTGGACACCGATGCCGAGGAAAGACAGCGTCGCTTCGAGCAGCACGGTTGTCGCAATGCCAAGCGTGCCCCACACCACTATGGTCGGTACAAGATGCGGCACCACGTGCACGAACAGGATACGTGCCTTGGATGCGCCAAGGCTGCGCACGGCCTCAATGAATTCCCGCTGGGTGAGCGAAACCGTCTGGGTGTATATC
This sequence comes from Gammaproteobacteria bacterium, assembly GCA_023487615.1. The sequence goes on along the minus strand of JAMDBH010000018.1, from coordinate 11,501 downwards.
ACACGGGCGATCTGAACCCAGTTCACCATAGCGATGACCATCGCGACAATCCACAGACTAGGCGTAAAAATCGCCGCTAGCGCAATCGCGAGCAGCAGTGAGGGAAACGCCATCATCAGGTCGGTGAAGCGCATCAGCACGCCACCCACCCAGCCGCGCATGTAGCCAGCGACGACGCCCACCAAGGTGCCGATGGTCAGTGCGATGCCGTTAGCCACCACGCCGATTACCAGCGAGGTCTGGGCGCCGTGGATGATGCGCGACATCAGGTCGCGCCCGAGCAGGTCGGTGCCCAGCCAGAATCTCTCGTTGGGCGGGAGCGGTGCGCCCTCGATCGTCAGGCCGTCGAAGAATGTTTCCTCAGGGGGGTAGGGCGCTACCCATGGCGCGGTTATGGCTGCCGCCACGATCAGAAAGACGAACAACGCCGCAGCGAGCGCGAGCTTGTTCATAAATAATTTCTCATAAAAATACACTAGCGTAACCCCATCATTGTCTTCAGCTCGTCGCTCGACATCACGTGGCAATAGATCATATTTATGATCTCGAGTTCTTTGCTGTGCAGTTCGTCTGACCCCGCCGCGCAACAGTCCTCCAACACAACAACGCTGTAACTCTCGTCAGCGAGGCTGCGGACGGTGGAAGACACACACTGATCAGTGAATATTCCGCAGCAGATCACATTCCTCACTCCGAGATTGTGCAGGATGAGGCGGAGGTTCGTTCCGGTCAGCGCACTGTCGGTGGTCTTGGTGACGACAATTTCGTCGCCCACTGGTGCGAGCTCCGGGATGATCTGGGAGGGCAGTTCATCCTTTGGAAGAAACAGGTTGTTCCATCCCGGCATCCTCTGGCTGAGCGAGCGATCGCGACCATCCTTCGTATGGCAAGCGATGCGCGCGAAAAGGCACTCGATGCCGTGCTTTCTGAAGAGCTTGAGGAGTTCGGTCGTCCGTGGGATGACGGTCCTGCGCATGCGCTCGTGGAATGGCGTCCACGCGTCGTATTGGCTCTGCTCTTCAGCCGAGAGCGTTGAGCGTACCGGCCTCGCCAGATAGGTATTCTGGACATCGATCACGAGAAGCGCGGTTTCCTTCGGCGGCAGGACAATATCCTCCGGCTCCGGAGCACCGTAATAGTAAATCGACCGAAACTCCGTCTTCCAACTCATGTCCTGGAATCCTCAGAAGCGGTAGGTAAACAGGCCGAGTCGCTCATAGACCTCAGCAGACAAGGAAATAACCGTCGCAAGTTTTCATGCGCCAGGGTTGACGGGGCCAGTAATCCTGTGGTGATTGCCCGAATAACGCGACGCAATCGCTGCTTTAAAGCATACCCTGTTTAATGATGAAGACCTCAACCTCGGTAAGCCGCGCGCGCGACGACCAAACACTAGGCGTTACGTCCCGGAAACATGCCCTTCTTCACGATGGCGTGTACGCCCCAGTTTCCGTCCACCACCTGGGTTACCCCGAAATCCACCCCAACCGACATCAGGGCAACCGCCTCATCCTCGGTAAGGCCTTGTGTGGACATGAGAAAATGCCGCATCTTGCGGAACGCGTCGCGCAACGCCAAGTCAACTGACGATTTTTCGAATATCTTGTTTTGCGAGTCCGGCCCCAAGTCGGCGAGGTAGTTTGGATAGCTGAATCCGTGCAGCACCCACTCGTCCTGCGTTTCCAGCAACGGATAACGCAGATCGGCCAGGGGCGTTCCGGCCAGCGACGGTTTCTTGTGCAGAACCAGCTGGAACGTGCCGGTGAGCGAACACTCGATCGCTGTGCCGCACAGCTCGGAATCGCCTTGAGAAGCATGAGGATCGCCGACCGACAACAGTCCTCCCGGAACCGACACGGGGTAGTACATAGTGGCGCCCTTCCCGATGCGCCAGTTGTCGATGTTGCCGCCGGTGTAGCTGGGCGGAATCGAGTTCACAAATTCGGCTTCCATCGGTGCGAGCCCCATCACTCCGAAGTGGGGTCGAATGGGCACGCGGATGTTCTTCAATACGCCGTGGTTCTCCTTTACAGTGCGGTGATCCACCGGGACGCCTGGATAGTCGATGATGGGGTGCACCACCCCGAACGGATCATTCTGCGGCGTCCAGCGGAAGTTGTAGACCGCACGCGCCCAGTTGCGTTCGCCCGTGGCATCCACCTCGAAGATCGTGACCACTTCCCGCTTTTTGGGCTCTTCGATCATGTCGTTGTAGTGAAACCCCCACCAGGCGGCGGCGCACGCGCCAAAGGATTTCCCTTTGTATTGCGGGTTGGCCGACGGCCGTGGAGTCACGTCCACGATACGCACTTCCAGCACGTCGCCGGGTTGCGCGCCCTTTACCGCCACCGGGCCGGTGCAGATGTGCACACCGAGCCCGCCGCCCGCGCCGAGCTTATGGTCCATCGGTCCCGCGCCGCGACGGTCCACGCCCTTGCGCTTGCTGTCCCAATGGAAAACGCTCTCCGCGCCAGGGTCCCCTTTCACCATCCGTTCGGCATCGTCGTTCGAGTGATGGGTGAGCGTTTCAATGGTTACAAAATCGCCCGACTCCACTTCGACCAGTGGCTTGAGCGACCGGCTGAAATAACCCCAATGGACGGTCTTGTCGCTGGCGGGAACATAGTAGTGATTAGCTCGACGCGAACCTTCTGCTGCACCTTGCGCAAAGGCACTTGACGTGTGCGTAATGCCAAGCGAACCCACGGACACTGCCGCACCACCGGCCACCACCACGTTCTTAAGGAACGCGCGGCGTGCCTCGTGGAACTCTTCATGTACCTCACCCGCATGCTCCTGAAGGGAATGATCACTGCAACCTGGGCCGCATTTGTGCTCAGACATTATTACTCTCCTTAATTCATTGAACGACTAGTGAAGTCAGTTCGTAAGTGCGACTTTGATAACCGTCCCAGGGGGTAAGCTGAGGCGGACGCTTTTCCCACTCCGAAAACAGGTCTTTGGAAGACAGGCACCAGATCAGTCCAAGGTGCATGATGCCCGCAAACTTGACATCAGGAATAGCCGGGGTCTGGTATAAACCATGTGGAAATCCCAGCATGTCTTGTGCGCTTCGGAGTAGTGATCGGTTAGAAAACCACCGCCATTTTCCTTCACGAACAAACCGGTGAAACCCGACTCGGATGTGGCGACGAAGACAGCACATAGAGTATGGCTAGGAGCCGAAGACGAAGCTAACGCTTTATCGTTTTTATTCGGATTTGGAATTACGCCATTTCTTGTAAAACAACCCCATCAAACCGCCCATAGCCAGCCAAAACACAGCGTTCGCAAGAGCGGTGGCGTATATGAAGGCATGCGCCAATCCAACCGGCGCAGCGCTACTGTGAATTTGTGGCTGCGGTACACCAATCAAGTGGGGAACAACGAGCAACACCACTCCCAGTATCTTGCTTATCCCTGTTCGGGCAAAAATCAGGAGCGACAGCCCTGCGCCGGTAGCAAGCACCGTCATTAGCCACCAAAGTTGCCGATCTGCCAGCCGAGCCAATTCGGTGCCAGGAACTTCCGGCGGCAACCCCAAAGAAGGCGCGACGAAAAAGACCGCGTACCCCGCCAGCCCCCACAACAGTCCGGCACGCCAACTGCTTACGCCACCGCGAAAACAAATGGCCCCTCCAAGCAGCAGTGCAAAGCCAACAGCCAGGCTAATATTTGACACAGCAGTAGAAAACGTCCGCTCCCAGCCGTTCGCAGGCTTCCAGGCATCCTGATCATGTTGATGCTCGTGTCCATCCTCCACAGAAGAATGGGTATAGCCGGAAAGGGCCGCTGCAGCAGCCTTCTCCTCGTACACTTCAGCCTTGAGCAAGGTCGGGATTACCTGAATACTTTGAACAGCTGTTAATAGTAAACCCGCCAGAATACCCGTCCATAGCGCCGCTGAAACAATTCTCCTGAACGTAGCCAGGTTAAGCATCCCTGCCATAGGGGTTAATGGCACGGAAAACTGGCGGAATGACGACCATCATGGGCAGCGTTGTGCAACTCCGCCGTTTCAGCGAAACCTGCGGCATACAGGAGCACCAGGCCAAGCACCCCAGCAAGCACGCCCGGCAGTATTTTGTCTTCCCAGATATAAGGGCGGGATTGTGAATCGACGTTATCAAGCAAAGCAGGTATTGATGACATGTGATATTCCTCCGTTAGTGAACGCCCGGCGCACGATGCAACCGGGACGAAAAGACGACAAACAACGCGATGATCGGGGCTTGAATTTGTGAAGCACGCGCCTTCTCTATTACCAATCATCGCGCTACGCGCGTGAAATAGTCTGTCCAGATCGGCTACCTGTGTTAAACCTCCATCGCAGTGAGGTTCAACTAGGCCTTTTCTCCTTGGGAGATAAATTCCGCTGTCCGTATCTCAAGTGCTTCGCCGTCCAGTAGATTTGATTCAACTACCAAGCGTTCCAGCGCGAGGAGCCATCTCTGGTAGTAATCCCAGTTGGGGTCGTCCTTGCAATGGGCCGCTTCCCATTCGGCGATCGACGTGATCAACTCTTGCCGGAAGTTTTCCCATTCATAATGCCCCTTTTTGGAAAGGGCGATTGCCATTCCAAACGCTCGCCCCTCCCAGGGTTTTCTAAAGAGCAGTTCCCCGTTTGAGCGAGGAGGAGAATCGGGAGCTCCCAGCATGCTTGCCGCAGCAAATTGCTCAAACTTGACGTGCATTTTTGTACCTCGATCGAAATCTACAGCCTAAGACTGGGGGGTGCCTGGACTTTGGCCGCTCCCTGCATCGCTTCAGGCGTAACCAAGCTTGCTAGCTGCACTTCGGTCATTGCCTCGGTACCAGATGGGCGTTCCGGCAAAACAAACCACCGAATTTGGGCGCTACTATCCCACACCCTCACTTCCTGCGATTCTGGGATTTCCAGACCGAATTCGCTTAGCACCTTGCGCGGCTCTCTAACTGCCCTGGCTCGGAAAGTTGGATCTTTGAACCAGTAGGGTGGCAACCCTAGGACGGGCCAAGGGTAACAAGAACACAACGTGCACACGATTAGGTTGTGTACTTCCGGTGTGTTTTCCACCACTTTCATGTGTTCTCCTTCTGCGCCCGCCATACCAAGAGGTAGTTTCATCTTGGCGATAGCCGAAGCTGTATCTTTCAGCAGGCGTTTCTTGAATTCCGGATCGACCCATGCTTTGGCAACGATTTTGGCGCCATTAAAGGGCCCCATCTCCTTCTCAAAGAAGGTAATCACCTTGTCAACGGTTTCGCTAGTAATAACGCCCTTTTCAATCAGGAGCGACTCCAAGGCTCGTACACGCGCAGCACTATACATTTCTCGATCAATACTTTCACTCACGATCTCATCTCCTAGTCAAGTAAATACGGGTTACAATTTCAGGTTGCCCTCACGTAGGTTTCGTAGATATCCGCATACACAAAGGTGTTTGGCTCCGTCAAGTCATTCCAGATATCGTGGGAATCGAATCTTACGCAGTAGATGGGCATGGGGGCACCCACGCCGTCTCCGGTTGGGCAGAAATAGTTATAAGCTCCGTCATAAACCACATCTATCGTTCCCTTCTTGTTTCGCAAATACCCTGGTAGCTTGGTATGTTCGCTTTGGGGAGGGTCCTCGACAACAACCGTATCGCCGACTTTAAATTTGGGGGAGACATCCACCACGCACTTTGGCGAGTCTCCTTCCCGTAGATACTCGATGACTTGGCTGTCAATTGCCGCTTCTCTACGGTTAGGCAAAGGAGCATCGGGTTGTTTGAGGTAAGTTGTGGTCTTGGTGTCCAAGGCATCCTTGGAGACATACCCCGCATTCACAAAGAATCCCGAAATACCGCCCAACCATTTCTCGTAATAACGATATTTGAAGTAATCAAAGGGGTTCATCCCTTCGGCGCCTTTACGCAGATCCGCCCAAGTCCACACGCTCTTGAATTTGGTTGGTGTCGCCTTTGCAGCCTTCAGGTGTTGGCTTAGCCCCATCATCGCCACATGAATGCCAAAGATGCGCTTTTCCCACGGCTGCACAAAAGGACGCTTCTCGAAATTGACTGGGCCCAGCCCCTCGAGTCCTCCAATATTATGTTGTAGTTTCATCTGATTTCCTCTTTAAAATAGACGTCTATCAATTCAAAATTGCCCTAGATTTCAGCTTAGGCGTGTGTGCCCTCTAGGACAGGTTTCTTGCACATCGCGTTACCCCAAACTTCTGACAAAAACCCGAAGATACCTCCCAGTATCATGGCAGCTGCTGCTACCAAAGCAGGATTATCCCAACCGAGGGTGGTAATCGGCGTATTAGTTGCGACGGTTGTGCCAACGGTAGAAGCAAAGCCCCAGACAATTGCCGGGATGGCACTTAGCAAAGAGATTTTCGAGGCCTGGACCATTGCAGCACTGCCTATACCGACACAAATCGCCGCGATGACGGGATTCCCGTTCAAGACTGAAATTGCGATCAACGTCAACGAGGCAATAATGATTCCAGTTAAGTTGGAGGCGATACTGCGCTTTAGTCCCTCGAACTTTCCGCCTAAAATGAAGAACGATGCCCAGGCGATAAAGGTGACCCAGACCGGCACCGGGATGACAGTTGCCGTCAAGAAAGTATCCACCGCTCCTAAAACCCCAATACTTACGCTGTATGCCTCTAGCTGTTTCATAACGCACTCCCTCTATCTGTGATAAAAATTGCATAAACTGCTGCGTATTTCACGTAAGCTGGATCGCCGTTTTATACGTGATGTCGGGCCACCAGCATGGCGTGAGATACGCGCATAAACATTAGGCTCAAGGGTATGAACCTCATGCAAGGCACGACTGGAAACCTCTCTTTAGCTCCCCTTTGTCTAAGTTGCGCCCTATGAAAACCAATTCATTTTTCCGGGGCTCTCCTGGTTTCCAGGGGCGCCCAGGCCTGCCGTCGAGTAGCATGTGAACACCCTGGAAGACAAAGCGTCGATCTTCCGAGTCGACATCCAAGACTCCTTTGCTCCGAAACAAATCCGCCCCCCTTGATTGGAGCAGCTGATTCAACCAGCGCATTAGCTTTTCGCCGCTGACTGTTCCCGGTTCTACGATGGCGACTGAAGCAATCGATTCATCATGTTCATGGGCTTCTTCACTTAACAACTCGGGATCTACAGAGAGGGCTCGTTTCAAATCAAAGGCTCTAATACCAAGAACAGCATCAATGTCGAGATCGGAATTTAGAGTGTGATATATCTTGGCGAATGGATTCATTCGCCGAACCCGTTTTTGGAGATCGCCCAACTGTGCGTCTGTAACCAGATCGATTTTGTTCAGCAGAATAAGGTCCGCAAAAGCAATTTGCTCTTGAGCCTCACTGCTATCCAAATGGCTCCAAACATGTCTCGCGTCAACCACGGTTACGACGGCGTCAAGTTCAGTTTGCGCGCGCATCACCTCATCGACAAAGAATGATTGGATCACGGGTCCCGGATCAGCTAACCCAGTTGTCTCGATTACAATACGCTCGAATTTTTCTCGCTTTCGCATCAAATTGTCGATGATACGGATGAGGTCGCCGCGGACACTGCAACAGATGCATCCGTTATTCATCTCCAAAATTTCTTCGTCAGTATCGATAACCAATTGACCGTCGATCCCCACTTCGCCAAATTCGTTGACGATGACCGCAACCTTCTTGCCATGTTTGCCTGTGAGGATGCGATTTAGGAGGGTGGTTTTTCCCGCACCCAGATAACCTGTAATAATCGTCACAGGGACAGGACTAGGGAAGGTCTGACTAGTATTCTGCAAACCAGCAAAGCCGCTTGGAACAGACTTAATCGTCACTGTCATACACTCCATACCCTAGGTTGAGGATCATCACCAGCATTTGCGATTTACACCAAGGCAAATTACCGCGCCAATCTCTTCGGCTTTGACGTCGGTAGTTAAATAAATAAATAAAAACAACTTGTTAGTCAGAGCGGTTTCAATGATCAAGTGCAAAAAGCGCAGTTGGTGCTACATGTTGTTGGTTTGGTGAGGTCAACGTCGCGAATATCGTTGGCGCTGTCATTATTCGCGATCTGTCCGCCGGTCCAGTCGATGCATTGAATCCGAAACTCGTCACCGGGCTTCACCATGACCGCCATTGGAATATCCGGATGCCAACGGTTATGCAGCACGCCGGATTGTGCTTCCGGTGATTTATTTATATCTACTTTGATGATTGTTTTAAGCACAAAACTCTCCTTGCATTGGGTTGTCGCACACGATGCGCCGCAAGACGGCTGGGTACAGGGACTCGATCCTAATGCATGCCCTTTCGCATAAAACGTGCCACCTCGCCGCAAGCGCTAAAAAAACAAGACATATGCATCTAAAATCAAATTGTTATGCCGAATTTGAGCTGGCATCCGATCTAAATAAAACAATTATCAAACCGCGCTGAGCTGGTGCAGATCTATCGCTGCGTGCACTAACACATTACAAAAACGCACACAAATTCATTCGCGATTCATTCACTAAGAACTCGAAAACGTGAAAGCTCCGCAGCTACTTGCATCTCTTGAAATTGCGGTACTCCACGATGAACCATGGAGAGCGAGCAGCGTCTCGCAGGCGTAGAGTCATGCGGGAGCAGGTAGCCGAGAGGATGCGGCGGACGTAGAGCGGTCGCGGCAAAAAGAATCACCCGCCGTGAACGGGGGCGTTTTGGGACCCGGGTATCCCAAAATGTATACTGAGCACAGCGGCACAACCACTTATTGTGGTCTATTACGGTGAGGAAAGCGGACGCGCGCCCCTAATAACCACTGAAAAGCTCAATAGAAATGGATAAAGGAGCGGTGAATCTCAAAGGCGGTATATTGGGAACCGGCGAGATGCAAATCTCGTCATCGAGAGGAAGTAACCGTTGCTTGAGCTAGTCACAGGACATCACTCAACCCTCACAGGGGCCTTGCAGCAACGCCTCCACCACCGCCGTCCAGGCGGCGGCCAGATTGGCGCGATTATAGCCGCCACCGCCCAAGGCCAGCAACCGGCCGCCACACTGTTCCTCTGCGATCTCGCACAAGTGCGTCGTTGCGTAGCGGTGCGACTCGGCGGAATACTGCAAATGGGTGATCGGGTCGCCGGCAAGACTATCCGCTCCGCATTGCAAGATAATGAATTCGGGCCGCGCGGCATATAACAACTCTTCCACCGCCGTCCAGGCGGTGCGGAAATCCCGGTCATCGGCGCCGGGCCGCATCGGGATGTTGAGTTTGGTGCCCGCTGCCGCGCCGCGTCCGTGTTCATGGGCCGCCCCGGTGCCCGGATAGAGATACCTCCCGTCCTCGTGCAGATCGGCAAAAAACAGTTCCGGATCGTCCTCGAAGCCGTAGTACACCCCGTCGCCGTGATGGGCGTCTATGTCCACATAGGCGATACGCCTTATACCGTGCACCACCCGCAGGGTCTCGATCACCACGCCGCAATCGTTGAACACGCAGAAACCCGCCGCGCCGTCGCGGCGCGCGTGGTGCAGCCCGGCAATGGGCACGAAGGCGCGCCGGCACTCGCCGCTTAGCACCCGCTCCATCGCGGCCAGCGATGTGCCCACCACATAGGCCGCCGCCTCGTAGACGCCGGGAAAGGCCGGGGTGTCGCCGTAGTCGAGAAAGCCCTCTCCGATCGAAGATTGCGCCTTCACCCGCTCCACATACTCGTGGCCGTGAAAGCGCTCGATTTGCTCCTGCGTCGCCAGCGCCGGTGCACAGGTCTGCACCCGTTTATCGAGTCCGAGCCGCACCGCCTCATCCCAAAACGCCTGCATGCGATCGGACCCAAACGGGTGGCCGTGACCGAAACCGTAGCGGGCCAGTTCCTCTCCTACAAAAACGCAGACCGGACTATTCATGCCTGTTAATGAACTCGATTTGAATTTCGCACTACACGGGATGAACCCGCGCAGGCGACCAAAGGGGAGAGTTGCACCTCTCCCCTTTGGAAACCCCATCGCTTTGTGCCCGCGGCAAGCCGCGGGGTAGTTTTTTTAAAATAGTTGTTGACAGCGCTGCCTCATTTTGTACTATTAGCGCACTCAATGTACACGAGTACCGCCCGCGGCAAAACCGCGGGGATCATTAACCCAACATCAAGGAGTCACTGGACGATGCTGAATCAACTTGACGAACCTCCCGGTAGTCGCCCGCGCGATACCCGTTTGCGATGGAGTGAACCGAATTCCACGCCTGACAATGTGCTCACCCTCCATGTCAACACGGCCTTCCCCAACCGTTACCTCGCCATCGAAGGCCACAAGCTTTATCCCTTCACCACCGATATCAAACCGTTGTTCGAGACCTATCAGCGGCGCAGCCAAGTCCCGCTCTCCGATTACACCTTCGCCAACAACATCATCTGGCTGTCGCAGAAGAGCGGCTTTTATCAGATCATCGAAGACTGCTTTTGCCTGTTTTGCCTGACCGGCGACGGGCTCACCATGCCGCTGCCGCCGCTCGGCGCGCCCGAGCATCAATACGCCGCGCTCGCCGCCTGCTTCGAGATCATGGACGGCTACAACGCCACACCCTATCTCGGTAAGGTTGAATTCGTATACCGCGCTTTTCTTCAGGTCATGCCGCTCCACCTCGAGGAAGACACCGTATTCCCGACCGTGAGCGATGGCGCCTGGCTGGTGGAACGCAGCCTGCCCGATTACATCTATTCGACCTCCGACCTGATTGAGCTCAAGGGCAACGCCTACAAGACCAAGCGCAACGAGATCAACCAGTTCCGGCGCGCGCACCCGAACCACGCCCTGGTGCCGTTCAGCCGCGCGCACGAGGCCGAGGCCCGCGCCCTGGTCAACACCTGGATGCAGAACCGGCTCCAGACCATCCCGGACGTGTCGTTCGAGACCTTCGTCTACAACCTCGAGATGGAGCGCAAGGCCATCCAGCGCGCCATCACGCTCTACGACCAGCTCGGGCTCGAGGGTCTGAGCCTGTTCATCGACGGCCGGCTCGCGGGCTTCACCTTCGGCGAGCGCCTCAACCGCGACGTGGCGAACGTGCTGATCGAGAAGACCAACTTCAACATCCAGGGCGCCGCGCAATTCCTGTTCCGCGAGTTCAGCAAGGTGTTTACCGACTGCACGTACATCAACGTCGGCGACGATCTCGGTTTCGAGAACCTGCGGCGCGTGAAAATGAGCTACCGCCCGGCGATGTTCGGCGAGAAGGTCATCCTGCGCCGGCCGCTGCCGGAATGACCGACCTCGGCGTTTGTTCCCGACGGCGCCCTACCTCCTCCATCCCTGGAGTCGTCGCCGTCACCGGCCTGCGCCACGCCGGTCCCGCCGACCTCGAGGCGATCGCCGCGCTCGAGGCGGCGTGCTTCGGCGCGCGCGACGGCGCGTTCACGCGCCGCCAGTTGCGCGCCTTGCTCGCCAACCCGAACGCCTTCTGGCTGCTGAGCCTCGACGGCCGCGCCATGGCCTGCTGGCTTAAAGTCAGCAACGGCCGTGCCCGTTGGGCGCGACTCTATTC
>JAMDBH010000100.1 GCA_023487615.1 Gammaproteobacteria bacterium | reverse complement strand
TATGGCATGTAACTATGGGTATAACATAGGAAAAATCGAGTGCCACTCTTCTTTCAAAAAGCGCCAACTATCCTAGGGTTAGATATTAGCTCTACCGCTGTAAAACTGCTAGAGCTAAGCCGCAACGGGGATCGTTACAGGGTTGAGAGCTATGCCGTGGAGCCTCTTGCGGCAGGCGCCGTCGTTGAAAAAAACATCGTCAATGTCGAGGCCGTGGGAGCAGGCATCAGCCGTGCGGTCAAGCGCGCCCGCACCCGCGCCAAAAATGCCGCGGTAGCGGTGTCGGGCTCGGCGGTCATCACCAAGACCATCTATATGCCCGCCGGCTTGACCGACGAGGAAATGGCCACCCAGATCGAACTGGAGGCCGGTCAATACATTCCTTACCCCCTTGAAGACGTGAATCTGGATTTTCAGGTATTAGGCCCCGCACCGCGCGATCCAAACATGGTTGAAGTTTTGCTGGCCGCCTCGCGCAGTGAAAACGTGGATACTCGTGTAGCGGCAATCGAACTGGGCGGACTCACCACCAGAGTGGTGGACATCGAGGCCTACGCCGCAGAACACCTCATCGCTCTGCTCGGCCAGGCCCTGCCCAAGGGCGCGAACCAAGTCATCGCCGTGGTGGACCTCGGCGCGACCACCAGCGGCATCCATGTGCTCGACAAGCTCAAACTCGTCTACAGCCGCGAACAGAGCTTCGGCAACAAGCAGCTTATCGAGGCGGTGCAGAGCCGTTACGGCCTGAGTCCGGAAGAGGCCGCCAAGGCCGTCCGGCAGGGTGGCGGCGGGCTGCCCCCCGATTATGCCAGCGAGGTGCTGGAACCCTTCAAGGAGGCCGTCGCCCAACACGTCAGCCGCTCTTTGCAGTTCTTTTTGTCTGCCAGCCCTTACCATAACGTAGACCACATCCTGCTGGCCGGCGGCACTGCCTTGCTGCCCGGGCTCGCGGCCCTGATCGAGAGCACCACCGGCACCCCGACCTCGGTCGCCAACCCGTTTACCGGCATGACTCTCGCCTCGCGGGTGGACGCCAAGGCCCTGAAGAGCGACGCGCCGATCCTGCTCACGGCCTGCGGACTTGCCATGCGGAGCTTCGACGCGTGAACACGCGCATTAACCTGCTCCCCTGGCGCGAGGCCCGGCGCAAAGAAAGCGAGCGGCAATTCATGTCCATCGGCATCGGTGCCGTGGTGCTGACGCTGGTCATCATTGCCTACGCGCATATCCATATCGGCGCCCTCATCAGCAATCAGGAGGGCCGCAACCAGATCCTCAACCAGGAAATCGCGCAACTGGACACCAAGATCAAGGAGATCCAGAGCCTCGACACGCAGCGCTCCAACCTGCTCGCGCGCATGAATATAATCCAGCAGCTCCAGACCAGCCGGCCGCTCACCGTGCATCTTATGGACGAGTTAATCAAGAACCTGCCTGAGGGAGTTTATTACACCAGTGCGAAGATGCAGGGCAACGCCTTGACCCTGGAGGGCATCGCCCAATCCAACGCGCGGGTGTCGGCCCTCATGAAAAATCTCGACGATTCGCCGTGGCTGGAGAACCCGGTCCTGGATGTGATCGAGACGAATGAAAAGGACAAGATACGCACCACGAGCTACAAGCTGAGAGTGACGCAAACCCAGCCGGGCCAAGAACATCAATCCCAGCAAAATCCATCCGAAGAGCCTAAAGCGGATCAGGCGGCCAAGCCATGAATCTTTCCGATTTCAATGATCTGGATTTCCACAATATCGGCGGTTGGCCGCCGGCTGCCAAGGGTGTCGCCATCGGTGTGATCTGTCTGGCGATTCTGGGGGCGGGCTACTGGTTCGATACAAAAGGCCAGTGGGAGGCGCTGGAACAGGCCAGGGCCAAGGAACAGGAGCTTAAACAGTCTTTCGAAACAAAGCAGGCCAAGGCCGTCAATCTGGACGCCTACAAGCAGCAATTGGATGAAATGAACGCCTCCTTCGGCCTGATGCTGCGGCAACTGCCGAGCAAGGCGGAGGTCGCGGACCTGCTGGTGGACATCTCCCAGACGGGCCTGGCCAGCGGGCTGGAATTTGAGCTGTTCAGTCCTAAGGACGAGACGCCCAAGGATTTTTACGCCGAGCTGCCGATCAACATCCGTGTCACCGGCAATTACCATCAATTCGGCGCCTTTGTGAGCGGTGTAGCCGCACTGCCGCGCATCGTCACGATGCACGATATCGCCATACATCCCCCGCAAGGCGCACAGCAAAATCAGGACAAGAACGACAGACTGGTCATGGAACTCGTCACCAAGACCTATCGCTATCTCGAGGAAGGCGCCATCCAGACCGACGCGGATAAAAAGAAGGGAGCCAACCCGTGAGTTGCCGCATCGCCTTGAGTGTCGCGCTACTCGGCGGGCTGCTGGCGGGCTGCGGTAACAATACCGAAGATCTGCAAAGCTATATCGAGCAGGTGAAGGCGCGCCCCAAGGGACCCATCGAGCCGATGCCGATCATCAAGCCTTACGAGACCTTCGCCTACACCGCTACCAATCTGCGCGACCCCTTTACGCCGCCGGTGGTACCCGACGAATCCAAGACGCAGACCGCGGGCGGCGGGCTCAAACCGGACGCCAACCGTCCCAAGGAGGCGCTGGAGGAATTCCCCCTCGACGCCCTCCGTTTGGTGGGCTCTCTGGAGCGCAGCGGCGGTAAATGGTCCATCGTGAAGGCGCCCGATGGAGCCATCTATCGCGTCCAGCCCGGCAATTATCTGGGACAGAACAACGGCAAGATCACACGCATCTCGGACGAACTCATCGAGTTGACTGAAATCGTAGAAGACGGGCAGGGGGGCTGGATAGAACGGCAAGCCTCTTTGGCCTTAAGCGAGGAATCAGCAGGGGAGCAAAAGAAATGAATATGAATAATTCCGCTACAGAAAACGGCCGCCCGGCACGCCGGGCGCTCTACTACGTGTCTCTACTGATCAGCCTGTGGCTGCCGGGCGCCTGGGTGCTTGCGGAGGAAACCGCCCCCGGCGCCAACACCCTGCAGGACATCAGTTACACATCGCTCCCCGGCGACCGCGTTGAGATCAAGCTCACCCTGTCAGGCCCGCCGGCGCAGCCGATCAGCTTCACCATAGATAATCCGGCGCGCATCGCCCTGGACTTCCCCAACACCACGCTGGGGCTCGCGCAAAAGAGCCAGCAGATCGGGCTGGGCATCGCCCGCAGCATTAACGCGGTGGAGGCCAAAGGGCGCACCCGTATCGTGTTGAATCTGGTTCAGTTGGCGCCGTATGAAACCCGTATCGAGGGCAACAGCGTCTATCTCACCCTGGGCGGCAGCGCGGGCGGGGAAGCGGCGCCTACCACCACAGTCGCCCAGCCGCCCCCCGCAGTGCAACCCGCCGCCATACCACGCCCGCTAGCAGCCGCTCCGGTTGGTCGCGGTTTGGAAAATATTGACTTCCGGCGCGGCGAAAAGGGCGAGGGCCGCGTGGTCGTCACGCTCTCAGATCCCTCCACCGGCGTGGACATCCGCGAGCAGGGCGGCAAGATTCTGGTGGACTTCGCCAACAGTTCGTTACCCGAATCCCTGGAGCGCCGCCTCGATGTGACCGATTTCGCCACCCCGGTGAAGACCGTGGAGACCAGCGCCCGTGGCAAGAACGTGCATATGGAGATCACCCCCAGCGGTGAATATGACCACCTCGCCTATCAGGCCGGCAATCTCTATACCATCGAGGTGAAGCCGCTCACCAAGGCCGAGCAGGAGGCCGCGAAGAAGGAGAAGCTCGGCTACACCGGCGAAAAACTCTCGCTCAACTTCCAGAGCATAGACGTGCGCGCGGTGCTGCAATTGATCGCCGACTTCACCGGCCTCAACATGGTGGTGAGCGATTCGGTGCAAGGCAACGTGACCCTACGCCTTAAAAACGTACCTTGGGATCAGGCTCTGGACATCATCCTGAAGAGCAAGGGGCTGGGGATGCGACAGACCGGTAATGTCATTCAAGTCGCGCCCACCGAGGAGATTGCGGCGCGCGAAAAACTTGAACTCGAGTCACAAAAGCAGGTGGCGGAGCTTGCGCCCTTGCGCTCTGAGTTCATCCACGTCAATTACGCCAAGGCCTCTGATCTCGCTGCCTTGCTCAAGTCGAAGGAAAATTCGCTGTTGTCGGTGCGCGGCAACGTCACCATAGACGACCGCACCAACACCCTGCTGGTGCAGGACACCGCCGATAAGCTTATTGAAGTCAGAAAGCTCGTCACCACGCTGGATATCCCACAGCGGCAGGTGTTGATTGAATCGCGTATCGTGATCGCCAACAACGACTTCAGCAAAAATCTGGGCGTGCGCTTCGGCGTCACCGGGGTAAAGAAAAACGGCAATGACGGCATTCTCACTACCAGCGGAACCTTGGCGGGAACCAACAACACCGTGGACAGCGCGGTGACCAATATACGCAACAGCGGCCAACCCTTCCCGGTGGAGTTACCGTCCGGCCCCACCAGCAATATCCCGAGAATCATTCCGGTGTTACCCAACCCCGACAACCGGCTGAACGTCAACCTGCCGGTGTCCACCCCCGCGGGACAAATCGCGTTCGCCATTCTGGGTTCCAACATCCTGCTCGATCTGGAACTCTCCGCGCTGCAAAAGGAAAAGCGCGGCGAGGTGCTCTCCAACCCGCGCGTGGTCACCTCCAACCAGAAGGAGGCCAGTATCGAACAAGGCGTCGAGATCCCGTATCTACAGGCCAGTTCCAGCGGCGCCACGACCATCACGTTCAGGAAGGCGGTGTTGGAGCTCAAGGTCAAACCGCAGATCACGCCCGACGATCACATCATCATGGATCTTTCCCTGAAGAAGGACACGGTCGGCCAGACGATACAATTATTTAACTCGCTGGTGCCGAGCATAGATACCCGCGAGGTGGTTACTCAGGTGCTGGTGGACAACGGCGAAACCGTGGTGCTGGGCGGTGTCTATGAGCAGACCGACAGTAAAGAGGTGGACCGGGTACCGCTGCTCGGCGACTTGCCCGGCGTCGGCGCCCTGTTCCGGACCACTCGTAACGTAGATGATAAGCGCGAGTTATTGATGTTTGTCACGCCCAAAATTTTGAAGGATAGTTTGACGGTAACAAACTAGGCAGAATCTAACCACAAGGGTGCCTCTAAAAATAGTGGATTGTGTCTTTAGGCAAGGCGAAATTCTGCGAGGAAGCGGAGTGTACACGGCAGTACATGAGCATTCCAAGCAGAATTTCAACGCCGCATAAAGACAAAAGACGCATTTTTAGAGGCGCCCTTAATTAAGCTGAAGGAACTCCACCATGCGTAAGATGATAAAAAAATTCCTAGTGCTGGTAATGATGACCGTGGTCGCGGGATGTGGCGGCGGTGGTGGTGGATTTTCCACGGCGCCCGGCGCGGTGCTGATCGGTAACGGTCTGGGGGCCTTGTTCCAGGAAGGGGTGCTGGCCATTGCCCTCACCACCCTATCTTCCGGCGGCAGCACCAGCATTACGGCCACGGTGGTAAACGCCAACGGCAGCCCCTATACCCAGGCGGCCGTAAACGTGACCTTCTCCTCCAACTGCATCTCCCTCGGCAAAGCTACGGTGACCTCTCCCGTTCCCCTCGTTAACGGGGTGGCGACGACAACGTATACGGCGCAAGGATGCAGCGGCAATGACGTCATCAGCGCCACCACCTCGGTCCCGACTCCTCCAGGCGTCGGTTTGCTGAGCGCAACCGGCATCATCAATGTCCTGCCGCCGGTACTGGGCTCACTGGAATTCGTTTCTGCCACACCCACCAACATGGGCTTGAAAGGTTCGGGCGGTGCAGGGCTCCCCGAAACATCTGTTGTGGTTTTCAAGGTCAAGGACACCGGCGGCAATGTAGTGGCGGGACAGTCGGTGAATTTCGCCCTCAATACCACCGTGGGGGGCTTGAGCCTGTCACCGGTAAGCGCCTTTTCTAACAGCCAGGGTCTGGTGCAGACCGTGGTTGCGGCCGGTAACGTAGCCACCGCGGTGCGGGTCACGGCCACCCTCACCGGCACCGACCCGCCCATCCGCACGCAATCGAATCAGCTTACGATAACCACGGGTATTCCGGACCAAAACAGCTTCACGGCTGCGCCCAAAACCATTAATCTAGAGGAGGCATTTGATGTTAACGGAATCACAGATGCGGTAGGTGTTTTTGTCGGCGATCACTTCAACAATCCCGTCCCGGATGGCACAGCGGTGGCCTTTACCACTGAGGGTGGTCAAATTGTTTCCTCCTGCACTACCGTGGCCGGGGCGTGTACGGTAAATTGGGTCAGTTCCAATCCCCGGCCCAGCGATGGCCGGGTCACCATCCTCGCCACCGCCATTGGCGAAGAAAGCTTTGTGGACTCCAATGGCAACGGTCTATTGGACGCCAGCGGCGAGACCTTCACAGATCTGGCCGAGGCCTTCCGCGACGACAACGAAAACGGCACGCGTGACCCTACCGAAGAGTTTCTGGATTTCAACGCCAATGGCGTGTTCAACACGGCTGATGGGAAATATAACGGCCTGTTATGCACGGATACCGCCCGTGTGGCTGGAGCGATCTGCGATGCGCCGAAATCCTTAAACGTGCGTAGCAGCTTTGTTATCGTGATGTCGGGTAGCACTGCAACCATTACTATTACTCCGAATCCTATCAGCCTCTCTGTATGTTCACCCTTGGCGTTTTTCAGTAATCAAATAATACCGGTCACAGTGCGGGTCAGGGATGCACGGGGCAATGTCATGCCGGCAGATACTACCATTACCGCTAGTATTACCAACGGCACTATCATAGGAGACCCCAGTCCAAAGGTACCCAACACGGCCACTGCCTCTGACTTCATCTTCAACTTACAAAGCGATGCGACTCAGGCGGCAAGCGCGCCGGGGACCAGCACCATTTCATTTAGCAACACCCTTTATACCATTGGCGAGAGTGCCGGAACAGCCGTCATCACTGTGAATCGCAACGGCAGCACTACCGGTACGTCTACAGTCAACTTCTCCGTGGCGGATGGTGCTGCCCCAGCCGCCACTGCGGGCCTAGACTATACGCCGACCGTCCTAGGCACCCTGACGTTCGCTCCGGGTGAAAATGTCAAAACCTTCAGTGTCCCCATCCTTCCTGATGCACTTGTTGAAGGTAATGAAAACATTGCGCTGACTCTCAGCAACCCTTCTGGTGGGACCCTCGGAACGGCAGCCGCAACCTTGACCATCCTTGACGCCAGCTCGGCCACCATCCAGCCCACCACACCTACGCCGCCAACCGGATCTGGTACGCCCTTTACCTGCGCCAATCCGAAAACCACCGGCCTTTTTACGATAACGGTCAAGACACCGAAAGGCATAACTACTTCTGCATCAGCCACAGTGAATGATTAGTTGACACCCCTAGGGCGCAAGGACGCGCCCTATTCTTTCAATACTTTCCCTTCTGTTCTCTGAGGTGCATTCAGCAACTTTTCCACCGCCGAAAACTATCGAGGCGTAACGTTGGCCCATTGACTTCATTGGGCTGGGCGGCTACCGTGATGAAGGAGACATCGCTGGATTTTGTTTATCCCAACATTTCCCAACTTAATTAATGAGGAGAGCTTAACAATGAAACTATTCATGCCCACCCAATCATTGGCACGCAACCTCTTGACGGCTACTGTTCTCAGTCTCGCTACAACCCAAGTGATGGCGATTGTGCCGGTTACACCGGAACCAGTGCTTGTGAGGGATGTAGACCGGCGGACAAACGAGCCGGTGAACGGCAGCTGTGTGACTAGTACTCTTACCGGGCCTAGTGCTAGTGACTTTGGCTACGTGTGCGTCCTTTTTGTAGTACCCGCCAGCAAGCGATTGGTCGTCGAAACGGTCGGCTACACCTTGAATGCCACGCTTAGATCTCCCCTAAAAATGGTGTTATTTACGGGCCTCCCTAGTGGCATCACTAACTTATTCCCACTCCGCGAAACAGATCCAAATACCTATACTTTCTATAGCCTGCCTTCCTTGGGCTCATTTTTGACCTACTCCAACACGCACGCCACCAGGTTTTATCTGGACGAAAACGGAACCCTGCTAGCGGGAGCACGGGTTCTTGGCCCCCTTAATACTACCACTCCTACCCAGCAAGTATTCACCTTCAGCGGCTATTTGGTGGACAAATAGTTCCCAAACGATTGAAACGCAGCTTAGTGCGGGGCTGTTTTGCAAGCTACCAACCCTGCGGGGTAGGGATGGAAACGGGTGGCGGAGCGCATTACTAATGCGCACGACATGCCGGGCTGTGCATTTGTAGGCGGTTCCTTCATACGCATGGCGCAAGGACGCGCCTACCCACCTAATTTTCTCCGAGCCTGTTAGAATCATGGCGGTATGAAGACCGCCAAGAATATCTTTCTGATCGGCCCCATGGGTGCGGGCAAGACCACCATAGGCCGGGGGCTGGCTAAGGCCATCAAGATAGAATTCCTGGACAGCGACCGGGAAATCGAGCAGCGCACCGGGGCGTCCATACCGCTGATCTTCGAACTGGAAGGTGAAGCGGGCTTCCGTGCGCGCGAATCGGTGGCGATTGACGACCTGTCGCGGCGCACCGGTATCGTGCTCGCCACCGGCGGCGGGGCGATTCTCGATCCCAAAAACCGCAACTGCCTGGCCGCGCGCGGCTTTGTGATTTACCTGCACGCCGCCCTGGAAACCCTGCTCAAACGCACCGCCCGCGATCACCAACGGCCCCTGCTGCAAACCGATGACCCCGCCGCGCGCCTGGCGCAACTGGTGAAGCAGCGCGATCCGCTCTATCGGGAGATTGCGGATTTGATCGTCGAAACCGGAGATCGCGCCGCAGGAAGCGTGGTGCGTGACATTGTTAAACAGATTAACGGCTAGTCTGGAGCCCCACAAATGTCTATATTTAAGCTGATAAAATCTCACCGCAGAGGACGCAGAGGTATTCGTATGCTCCGTTTTTTACCATTGAGCTTCAACCGATACGTCCTATGAGTGGTTTGAAAGGGCATTTCCTCTGCGCCCTCTGCGGTAATATTTTGTAATCTGATTCTGATGAACGGCCCTACCATTAAGCATATGAATGTTCTGCATGTCGAACTTGATGATCGCAGTTACCCGATTTACATCGGCGCCGGCCTGTTGGGGCGGGCTGAATTAT
Organism: Gammaproteobacteria bacterium; assembly: GCA_023487615.1. The sequence goes on along the minus strand of JAMDBH010000100.1, from coordinate 3,421 downwards.
TGAGGCCGCACATCGCCGGCAGACAGGTCATGATTGTGAGCAATGAGACCGTTGCGCCGCTTTATCTCGACAAGGTGCGTGCGGGCTTAAACGATTTTCAGTGCGACACGGTCATCTTGCCGGACGGCGAGGAGTACAAAACCCTCTCCACGCTTAATACTGTTTTTGATGCGCTGCTCACTCAACGTCACAGCCGCAACACCACGCTGATCGCGCTGGGCGGCGGTGTGGTCGGCGATATCACCGGTTTCGCTGCGGCCTGTTATCAGCGCGGCGTGAACTTTATCCAGATCCCTACCACCCTGCTCGCCCAGGTGGACTCCTCGGTGGGCGGTAAGACCGGCGTCAATCATCCGCTCGGCAAGAATATGATCGGCGCGTTTCATCAGCCGCGCTGCGTCATCGCCGATACCGACACGCTCCATACGCTACCCGAGCGCGAACTGGGCGCGGGGATTGCGGAGATCATAAAATATGGTCTGATCCGCGACCTTGAATTTTTCAACTGGCTGGAGCTTAACATCGAAGCCCTGCGCACGCGCAGACCCGATGCGCTGACCTACGCCATCGAACGTTCCTGCCGCAACAAGGCGGAGGTGGTGGCGGCCGATGAAAGAGAAAGCGGTGAACGCGCCCTGCTCAATCTGGGTCATACCTTCGGCCACGCGATTGAGACCGCCCTCGGCTACGGTGTATGGCTGCACGGCGAGGCGGTAGCGGCGGGGATGTACATGGCTGCGGATCTCTCCAGCCGGTTGGGCTGGTTAAACCGCGCCGATCTTGAACGGGTGGAGCGTTTACTCGAACGCGCCGGGTTGCCGCTCCGCGCTCCGGGCGGGATCGGCACTGAGCGTTTTCTGGAACTGATGGCGGTGGACAAGAAGGTAATGGATGGAAAAGTACGTCTGGTGCTGCTCAGAGAGATCGGGCGCGCGATAGTCACTGCCGATTTCGATCGCAATGCCCTGCTCGCCACGCTCGACGAATGCCGCAGCTCTACCGTCCTGCCCGTACATCCCTAATGCTGCAACTCGCACCCTACGCGGCTTATAGAAGGCTGAAAAGGCCATCCCTGGCCTTTTCAGCCACGATCTGGCCGAAGTTAATTCGGCCAGATCTCACAAATCGCTTGCCACACAGGCGCGCGATTTGGCGGCATATCCTATGCCGCATGGGCGGCTTTATTGTTAGGGACGTTTTACGTCAGAAATATTCCTCAGAGAACTAGCCAACCCATGCTGCAACTCGCCCCCTACGCCGCCCATCCCGACCAAACACGCGGGCGCCGCAATCAGGAAGCAGCCCCCGCCTATCGCAGCGAATATCAGCGCGACCGTGACCGCATCGTGCACAGCGCCGCGTTCCGGCGCCTGGAATACAAGACCCAGGTGTTCGTAAACCACGAGGGCGACATGTTCCGCACCCGGCTCACGCACTCCATCGAGGTCGCGCAGATCGCGCGTTCCGTCGCGCGCGCCCTGGCCCTCAACGAAGATCTCGCGGAGGCGGTCTCGCTCGCCCACGACCTCGGCCACACGCCTTTTGGCCATGCCGGTCAGGATGTGCTAAATGCCTGTATGCGCGAGTACGGCGGCTTTGAGCACAATCTGCAATCGTTGCGCGTGGTGGATGAATTGGAAGAACGTTACGCCGAATTCCAGGGCCTGAACCTCACCTTCGAAACGCGTGAGGGCATCCTCAAACATTGCTCGCCGGGCAAGGCGCGGGAGCTGGGCGATCTGGGTGCGCGCTTTCTCAACAAGACCCAGCCCAGCCTGGAGGCGCAGATCGCCAATCTGGCCGATGAGATCGCCTACAACAACCACGACGTGGACGACGGATTGCGCGCAGGGCTGATTACTATTGAACAACTCAACGAGATCGAATTATTCCACGAGCAATACAACCTGGTTACCCGCAGCTATCCTACCCTGCCCGAACGGCGCACCGTACATGAGGTGATACGGCGCATGATAAACCGTCAGATCACCGATCTTTTAGAGGCCAGCCGTGATCGCATTGCCGGGGCGGCCCCGGCCGACATCGAGTCGGTGCGCGCACAGCTTGCTCCCTTGATCGGTTTCAGCGCCGAGATGCGTGAGCTGGGGTTGGAACTGAAACGGTTTCTCCGTGAAAACCTTTACCGCCACTACCGGGTGATACGAATGACGGCCAAGGCCGGGCGCATCTTACGCGCCCTGTTTGAGGCCTTCATGGAAGAACCGGGTTTGTTGCCGCCGGAACCCGCGAACCGATTGAAAACGGCGGTCGCTCCCGGCGTCCTGCCTCCCGCGACACTAGTACGTCCCTGTACGGCGGAACAGAACCTGGGAATGACAGGACGCGCACGTATCATCACCGACTATATCGCAGGTATGACAGACCGTTACGCTATCGCCGAATATGACCGGGTGTTTAATCCGTCGCAAGTGACGTAACTTAAACCAAGGTGAGGCGTTAGAAAAACGTGAGGAGTGAGGCGTGAGGTGTAAAAGCTAACATCTCTTTCCCCCTTTTCTCCTCACTCCTTACCCCTCACCGCATTTGAGCCGTGCGCGGCGAGGCGCTATACTATTAGGTCGTTTTGATCCATTAAATATCGCCCTCACCGGGGCAGGCTGGCTGTTGCAACGTGAACAACTTGACTACACTCACTGACGGACTCTACCGCCCCGAGTTTGAGAAGGATAACTGCGGGTTCGGCCTCATCGCCCAAATGGACGGTCAGGCCAGCCATTGGCTGGTGCAGACCGCCATCGGCTCGCTTGCCTGCCTCACCCACCGCGGCGCCATCGCACCGGACGGCAAGACGGGCGACGGTTGCGGCTTGCTGATTAAAAAACCCGACGGCTTCTTCCGTGCCATCGCTGCGGAGCTGGGTATCAAGTCCGCACAGAACTACGCCGTCGGCGTGATCTTTCTCCATCAGGACCTGCATCTCGCCGGGCATGGCCGTGCGTCCTTGGCCTCCGAACTGCAAAAAGAGGGCTTGAGTATTGCGGGCTGGCGCATAGTGCCCACGAATCAAGAAGCGTGTGGCGCAGAGGCCCTTAAGACTCTGCCGCACATCGAGCACGTATTCGTCAACGCCCCGGACGGCATGGATACGACCACCTTTGATCGCCACCTTTACATCGCCCGACGCCGCGCCGAGAAGGTGCTCAATTCGGATGACAAGACCTTTTACATCCCCAGCCTGTCGTGCAGGGTGATCTCGTACAAGGGTCTGGTGATGCCGGCCAACCTGCCGGTGTTTTATCCCGACCTGCGCGATGAGCGCTTCGAGTCGGCACTGGCCGTCTATCACCAGCGCTTCTCCACCAACACCTGGCCGGAGTGGCGGCTGGCGCAGCCGTTCCGCTATCTGGCCCACAACGGCGAGATCAACACCGTACAGGGCAATCGCAACTGGTCGGTGGCG
>JAMDBH010000071.1:9336-13130 GCA_023487615.1 Gammaproteobacteria bacterium | reverse complement strand
TAATATGCCCTCGATATTACCCTGAGCGAAATCCACATAGCCCTGCTGCACAATTTGCACGTTGTTCACGGTATCTCGCAGATTCTGAAGATAGCACCTAATAATGCCCAGGCGTGGCTGACCAAGGCATCGCTGGAACAGGTGCAGGGAAATTACTCCGAGGCAAGGAAAAGTTGTATAAAGCTGTTACACCTCGCTTCGGAACTTACCACGGTGGCTTGCGTGAGCGGTGTGGGGAGCTATACCGGACAGGCGGATAAGAGTTATCGGCTGTTGCAAGAGGTCTTCACCAAGTATCCGCAAGCGAGTAGTGCAGAGCGGCTGTGGGTGTTGACATCGTTGGCCGAGATCGCGGCGCGGCTGGGTGATGCGCAGGCAGCGGAAAGTCACTTCAGGCAGGCCCTGCAATTGAAGGTGCGTGACAGTTATCTGCTCGGCGCCTATGCCGATTTTTTGCTCGATCAGGGACGACCGGTTGAGGTGATTGATTTATTAAAAGACGAAACTCGCGCGGACGGCCTGCTGTTGAGACTGGCATTGGCGGAGCAGGCGCTCAATGCCGCGACGCTGACCGAACACATCGAAGCTCTGCGAGCCCGTTTCACCGCAAGCCGCCTGCGTGACGATACGGTGCATCGGCGCGAGGAGGCGCGCTTTACCCTGCATTTGCTCAAGCAACCCCACGAGGCCCTGCGCCTGGCGCAGGAAAATTGGGTGGTGCAGCGTGAATCGGCGGATGCACGCATCTTGCTCGAAGCTGCGATCGCGGCCAAGAACAAGTCCGCTGCCCAGCCCGTATTGGATTGGCTCAGCCGGACACGTCTGGAGCATATACAGTTGCAGGGTTTAAAACAAAATCCGCTGTTTTCGAGCATCCAAGGTCCAGGATGCTGCGATGCAAGAGTCGCGGATTAATTTACAACATCATCTATTCGCCAAGGAGATACCGTGAACAACGTGCAAATTGTGCAGCAGGGCTATGTGGATTTCGCTCAGGGTAATATCGAGGGCATATTAAACGTCATGTCGGATGACGTTGTCTGGATTGACCCGGGATACCCTGACATTCCCTATGCCGGTAACCTTAAAGGCAGGGTCCAAGTCGGTGAGTTTTTTAAAAAAATGGATGCAGCCGCCGTGTACACGAAATTCGAGCCGCGATCATACATCGCCCAGGGGGATCAGGTCGTGGCGCTCGGATTTTTCGCCGGATATTCAAAGGCGACACAAAAGACGTTTGAAAGCGACTGGGCTATGGTGTGGACGTTCAAGAACGGCAAGGTGATGCACCTCGAAATCTTTGTGGACACCAACACTATCGCCAAGGCATATCGTTAGCTCCTCAACTTTGCAATGGGTATGCAACGAACTAAGCGGAAGACAGGTTGCACTGTTGCCGGGCTCCTGCTTTTGTCATTCTCAGTCCAAGCCCATAAACCCAGCGACAGTTATCTCAGCCTGTCGGTGCAGGGTGCATACATCAGCGGCCAGTGGGACATCGCGCTGCGCGATCTCGATTACGCCATCGGCCTCGACAGTAACGACGACGGACAGATTACCTGGGGAGAACTGCGCAAACGTCATTCGGAGATTGCTGCGTATGCTTTGCCACGCCTTCAATTGCGTGCCGAGGGCGCTTTATGCACCAGCCGGATCAGCGAGCATTGGGTGAACAATCACAGCGATGGAGCCTATGCAGTATTGAAATTTTCTGCAAATTGCCCCACCCCGCCCGATCACCTCGAATTGGCTTATAGCCTATTCTCCGAGCTAGACCCGCAGCACAAAGGCTTGCTTAATCTCCAATACCACGGTCTTGTCAGAACTGCCATTTTTGGTGTTGAAAAACCCTTGCAGAGCTTTGAACTCGCCAGGACAAATCCCTGGCGCCAGTTTCTCGATTTTGTGCGCGAAGGGATATGGCATATCTGGATCGGCTACGATCATATTCTGTTTTTACTGGCGCTGCTGTTACCTGCCGTACTCCGGCGCAAGGCAGGCTTATGGGTCGCCGTCGCCGATTTTCGCGACGCAGGCTGGAATGTCCTGAAGATCGTCACGGCCTTTACGATCGCGCACTCGATCACCTTAAGTCTGGCGGCATTGGGCATCATTCAATTGCCGTCACGACTGGTGGAGTCTACCATCGCGGCATCCATCGTGGTAGGGGCGGCCAACAACATCAGGCCTATGATTCATACGCGCCTGTGGACGGTGGCGTTTGTATTTGGTCTGATTCATGGATTCGGTTTTGCCAGCGTGCTCGCCGATTTGCATCTGCCGCAAGGGGCGCTGCTCAGGTCGTTGACAGGATTTAATATCGGTGTGGAGCTCGGCCAGTTGGGCATTGTGGCGCTGTTCTTGCCACTGGCTTTTTTATTACGCGGCACTTCTCTATACCAGCGTTACACGCTCTGTCTGGGTTCGTTTGCCATTGCAGTGCTAGCGGCCGTCTGGTTGGCGGAAAGGCTCTTTGAATTTAAGGTGCTGCCGGTATAAATAATCACAGCTTTTGCAAGCATTCCAAATAGGCTGCCTCATCCGGCAGTTTTTTTTCACGTTGCGCGCGCCAGACGATTTCCCCAAGGCATTCCGCCATGTGATGTTCGACCTCGTGGGGATCACCGTATTTCCCGAGTAACTTCCGATACACCTTGGCAATCCCGTGGGGTCGGTTACTGCTCAGTTGTTCCCGTAAGGCGATGTGCATGGCCATGTGTAAAAAAGGATTGATCTCTCCAAACTCGGGAAAGTAATCCTTGGCGAGTGCGGCATCGGCCTGTTCCAGCATGGGATGATATTCGGGATGCTCAGCGATAATGGCCGCCACCATCTCCTCGATGGGTTCCATGGGAGCGCTGGTCAGGCGTTTATTCCAGCTATCAATAAAAAGCTGGCGGAGCTGTTCGCGATTCTGGCCAAAAAACACGATGTTTATTCCGGGGTCTTGTCTTTGTATTCACAAAGATCGGCAATCACACACTGAGGGCAACGCGGTCTTCGAGCGGTACACACGTAACGTCCGTGCAGTATAAGCCAGTGATGTGCACCGTGGCGAAATTCAGGGGGGACAAATTTATTGAGCTTGTCTTCCACTTGACGTACTGTTTTCCCCGGCGCAAGACCGGTGCGGGGGCTCAAGAAATACATCAAGACCGGTGCGGTTGGCGACGCGGAAGATGTGCGTATCCACCGCGATGGTCGGTTCGCCAAAGGCGGTGTTGAGGATCACGTTGGCCGTTTTGCGGCCTACGCCAGGTAATGCCTCAAGTTCTTCACGGGTGCTCGGCACTTGACCCTGATGACGTTCAATCAACAGGTTACAGGTCTTGATGATGTTGGCCGCCTTGCTGTTGTAGAGGCCGATGGTCTTGATGTATTTCTTGAGCCCCCTTTCCCCCAGCTTGAGCATGGCCTGCGGCGTGTCGGCGGCCTGGAAGAGCTCGCCAGTAGCTTTATTCACGCTCACGTCAGTCGCTTGTGCGGAGAGAATAACGGAGACGAGCAATTCAAATGGCGAGGTGTAGCGTAATTCGGTAGTGGGCTTGGGATTGGCGGCCTTGAGGCGCGTAAAAATTTCGTGCCGCTTTTGCGGATTCATGAGGGGACAGCCGAATGAACTCGCCCTATACCGCAATCAAGCGCCAGCAAGAAGCCGAGATAATGGTCACGAGGGTGATCGTCCACTCTGGGCTAGTTGCGGCCGGCCATCACGCCGCCGTCTACGTCCCAGACCGCCCCGGTGACCCAAGAGGCCTTATCCGACAACAGGAAACAGATGGTTTCCGCTACAT
>JAMDBH010000071.1:0-9326 GCA_023487615.1 Gammaproteobacteria bacterium | reverse complement strand
CGGCCTATCGGGTGAAACTTATCAAACCCATGTAGCACCGTTTTGACCTGATTGGGCTCGATAAATGATTCATAAATAGGCGTGTCCACTACGGCAGGCGCGACGGCGTTGACCCGTATGCCAAAGGCACCCAGCTCCATGGCCAGGTGTTGAGTGAGACTATGCAGTCCCGCCTTGGCCATCGAATAGGCTGACGACGGCGTGGCCAACACTGCCTGATGCGCCCACATCGAGCCGATGTTGACGATGGAACCTGCAATGCCCCGATCTACCATTTTTTGCGCGACGCCCTGAGTGATAAAAAACAGTCCCTTGTTGAGATCCAGGTACTTGTCGTAATCCTCCGGGCTGTGCTCAAGAAATTTCTTGGGCGTAAACACGCCCGCGGCGTTAACGAGATAATCGAACCCTTCTTCGGCCGCCAGCATGCTGGTAAGGCGCTGCAGGTCAGCAGGCTGCGTGATATCCGCCTTTATGCCTACGATCTTGCCCAAGGCGCCCAGACTGTTGCGAGCGCTGTTGATCTTGTCTTGATTTTTACCAACCAGCGTTACGGCAGCGCCTTGGTTGAGCAACAATTTTGCGACTTCCAATCCGATGCCACTGGTCCCGCCTACGATGAATGCATTTTTTGCCATGACTTTATTCTCCTGTCGTACAGTTGCGTAAAGTTTAGCTACCCGCGCAGCCCTCTTACTTCACCCGCATGCCAGGTTGCGCACCGGCATGCGGTTCCAATATCCACAAGTCCTTACCGCCCGACCCGGCGGCCAGCACCATACCTTCGGAGACGCCGAACTTCATCTTACGCGGTGCGAGATTCGCCACCATCACCGTGAGCTTGCCTTCCAAATCGGCGGGCTTATAAGCGGATTTAATTCCTGCAAACACGGTGCGCTGTTCCGTGCCGATGTCGAGCGTGAGCTTCAACAGTTTTTCCGCGCCCTCGACATCTTCCGCTTTAACAATGCGCGCAATGCGCAGATCAATCTTGGCGAAGTCTTCTATGCTGATTAAGTTCCCCTCTCCCTCCGGAGAGGGGGACATTAGTCGCAGACCTTCTTGACTCCCAGCGAGCATGCCTTCGACTTGCTTCGGATCAATACGGGTCATGAGGTGTTGGTATAGATTGATGTTATTTGGTGAATAATTTAGGTCATCCCATTTCAATTCATCAGGGATATTGCAAAAGTTTGCGACTTTTTTCGATAGCTCAGGCAGTATCGGAGTCAGGTAGATGGTTAACATGTAAAATGCGATGATACAGTCGCTGCATACATCATGCAATTTTTGCTTCTGTGACGGGTCTTTGGCCAGCTCCCAAGGCTTATGCTTATCGAAGTGTTGGTTAACGTGATCAGCCGCTTTCATTACCGCACGCAGAACCTTGCTGTATTCCCTCTGTTCGTAGGCCTCAGCAATTTCATCCGCCACGCCAGCGGTTACCAGTGCGCAAATTCGGTTGGTATGCTCGCCTTGATAATAGGTCTCTGATAAAACACCATTGAAGTGTTTGGTTAGAAATCCCGCAGCTCGGCTGGCGATATTCACATACTTGCCAACCAGATCGCTGTTTACTCTAGCCACGAAATCATCAAAGTTTAAATCAATATCCTCCATCGTGCTATTGAGCTTGGTGGCGTAGTAATAGCGTAAATACTCCGGATTCAGATGATCTAAATACGTGCGCGCGGTGATGAAGGTGCCGCGCGACTTGGACATCTTTTGGCCGTTCACAGTGAGAAATCCGTGGGCGTAAATTGCGGTGGGCTTACGGTAGCCCGCGCCTTCCAGCATGGCGGGCCAGAACAGGGCGTGGAAATATAAAATATCTTTGCCGATGAAGTGATAAAGCTCTGTGTCGCTGCCTACGCTCCAATAGTCGTCGAAGCTGATACCCTTCCGCTCACACAAGTTCTTGAAACTCGCCATGTAGCCGACGGGTGCGTCGAGCCAGACGTAGAAATATTTGCCGGGCGCGCCGGGGATCTCAAAACCGAAATAGGGTGCGTCGCGCGAAATGTCCCAATCCTGCAAGCCCGCCGTGAACCACTCGTCGAGCTTGTTCGCCACTTCGGACTGCACGTGACGCGGCTGCGTAATATCCGGAAACAGCCAGGTGCGTAAAGAATCTTCGAAATCACCGAGCCTGAAGAAGTAGTGCTCGGATTGCTTTTCGACAGGCTTGACGCCGGAGAGCACCGAGACCGGATTTTTCAAATCCGTGGGCGAATAGGTTGCGCCGCATGCCTCGCAACTGTCGCCGTACTGATCTTTGACGCCGCAACGCGGGCATTCACCTTTGATGAAGCGGTCGGGCAGGAACAGGTTTTTGACTGGGTCGTAGGCCTGTTTGATGACCCGTTGGGTGATGTGGCTGTTGGCGCGCAACTTCTGATAGATGTCGCGCACAAAGAACTCGTTTTCCGGCGAGTGCGTGGAGTAGTAGTTATCAAATTCGACGCCGAAGTCCTGGAAGTCCGCCAGGTGTTCCCGGTTCATGCGTTCGATCAACGCCTCGGGCGCAATGCCTTCCTGTTCGGCGCGCAGCATGATGGGCGTGCCGTGTGCGTCGTCGGCGCAGACGTAGGTGCAGTCATGGCCGCGCATCTTCTGGAAACGCACCCAGATGTCGGTCTGGAGGTATTCGACCAGGTGGCCAAGGTGGATCGGCCCGTTGGCGTAGGGCAGGGCGCTGGTGACGAGTATTCGGCGTTTGGAGTCCATGGAAAGCAGATTTTATGGTGGGGTGGGCATACTTATTCTATAATTATATGTTTACTAGAACGAAAAGGACACCAAACGGTGTCGAGAGTTGGCCTGGAGGCTGAGTATTACATGGCGGATGTTTCACAGTTACAGGTTGAGACGGTCCTCAGAGAGGTGATAGATCCTTATCTGGGCAAGGATCTGGTCTCTGCTGCGGCCATAAAAAATATCGTTATAGAGGGTGATAGGGTCAAGGTCGAGGTGCTGCTGGGCTATCCTGCCAAGGGCTATCAGGATGAGCTGGCGGGAGAGATCAAGCGGCGCGTCGGGGCGATTAGCGGTGTCGCTGAGGTGAGCGCCGTCATTTCCTCCAAGGTCATTCCTCACGCCGTGCAGAAGGGGGTAAAGCCGCTTAAGTCCGTCAAAAATATCATCGCCGTGGCCTCCGGGAAGGGCGGGGTAGGCAAGTCCACCACTGCCGTGAATATTGCCTTGGCCTTGATGGCCGAAGGCGGGAGCGTTGGTATTCTGGATGCCGACATCTATGGCCCCAGTCAACCGCGCATGTTGGGGGGGCACGACAAGCCTGTTTCGAAGGACGGTAAAAGCATGGAGCCGGTGATGCGGCACGGCATTCAGTCCATGTCCATCGGGTATTTGATAGACGAAGAAACGCCCATGATCTGGCGCGGGCCGATGGTGACGACGGCGCTGGAGCAACTGTTCAATGATACGCAGTGGAGGGATCTGGATTATCTGGTAATTGATCTCCCGCCCGGCACCGGCGACATTCAATTGACTCTTTCACAGAAGATACCCGTGAGCGGCGCATTGATCGTGACCACGCCGCAGGATATTGCCTTGCTGGATGCCCGTAAGGCTCTCAAGATGTTTGAGAAGGTTGCGGTGCCTGTGCTCGGCATCATCGAGAACATGAGCACGCATATTTGCAGTCAATGCGGCCATGAAGAACACATCTTCGGCGCGGGCGGCGGCGAGCGGATGGCCAAGCAATACAACGTGGATATGCTGGGCGCCTTGCCGCTCGACATCAGCATCCGTGAGAACGCCGACGACGGCCATCCCAGTGTGGTTGCCGATCCGGAAGGACGCATTGCCAGGATGTACCGTGAGATTGCGCGCAAGGTGGCGGCCAAACTTTCGTTGCAGGCCAAGGATTACAGCGGCAAGTTTCCCAATATTGTAATTCAGAATACTTGAACTACAGATACAAGATACAAGAGAAAAGATACAAGTAAACCCTTCATTCCGAGAGAGCATATATGTTAATGGCAGAAATACGTGCAATATCACCCCAGGTTTGGTTTTTTCTTCTAACTTGTATCTTGTATCTTTGCTCTTGTATCTGATTCTATGAGCATCAAATCAGACAAATGGATCCGCGAGATGGCGGAGAAGCACGGCATGATAGAGCCCTTCGAGCGCCACCAGGTGCGCGAGAATGGGGCAGGGCGGGTGGTGTCCTACGGCACGTCCAGTTACGGTTACGATATCCGCTGCGCAGATGAGTTCAAGATCTTTACCAACATCAACTCGGCGATTGTGGACCCCAAGAATTTCGATTCCAACAGTTTCGTGGATCTCAAGTCGGATGTCTGCATCATTCCGCCTAATTCCTTTGCCCTGGCGCGCACGGTGGAGTATTTCCGCATCCCGCGCAATGTGCTCACTATTTGTTTAGGCAAATCTACCTATGCGCGCTGTGGCATTATTGTCAATGTGACGCCGCTGGAGCCGGAGTGGGAAGGACATGTTACACTGGAGTTTTCCAACACCTCGCCGCTGCCCGCCAAGGTATACGCCAATGAGGGAGTGGCGCAGGTGATCTTTTTTGAGTCGGACGAGGTGTGTGAAACCTCTTACAGGGATAGAGGAGGGAAGTATCAGGGACAGAAGGGTGTGACGTTGCCTAAAACATAGATGCAAGATACAAGGGAAAAGATACAAGTAAAAGACGAAAGAAAAGCGGGTGTTGTCGCCTTATACTTGTATCTTGTATCTTTTCACTTGTATCTGATTCAATGGTGCCGAGGAGAGGACTTGAACTTCCCGTAAAACAGCAAAAACTGCAATAAAAAACAATAAGTTATTGAATCATAAATTTTCTGCGTTCCACCCACGTTCCATAATGGCCCTGAAGTGCGACCACCCTGTCTGAGCTGGTCTTAGCCTGAATCACTCAGGGATGCACAGTTCCCAATCATATGCAAAAGTCACGTATTACTGTCGAGCCCCGCATATAAACGGGCATTGACCGCGTCGTCGGCGGGACCGCACGAATTTGATCCCTGAGGTCCATGGCTCGGAATTTTACTCTGAAGCAGGCGATGCCGCCGAACTTCAGAAACGCTCAGGGCGTGAAGTCGGCACGAGCCCACAAGATCCGATGCGGCGTTATTTTCGGGCGGGTGATGCGTAATGCGCAAAGGGGAAAAGCAAAACCCGGAATGGCCGCGTGAATTACCGCTGGATTTTGGCATATAGGGCATTTATTCTCGATGAGTAACAGCCCGCTCACGGTATATGGCAGTGCATGGAGGGATGCTGTTCTTTTGCATTGATCGCGGCACGGCCTTGCTATATGGGGGACTAAGAAAACGGACAGTCACCGGTGCCTGCTTTCCCCGGTGGGAAGCGACTGGCAATCGGAGGGGAGAACAATAGCATGCTCGAACGTGGCTCGGAGTGGAGACGGTGGGATCTCCACGTCCACACGCCGGAGACCGCACTTAACGACCAGTTCGGAAGTTGGGACGAGTATCTTGCCGAAATCAATGCGCAGACCCAGGTGCGCGTTATCGGCGTGACCGACTACTTTCTGTTCGGTAATTACAGCAAGCTCAAAGCTTATAGGGCCGACGGCAAGCTGCCGGAAATCGACCTGCTGATCCCCAATATTGAATTCCGCATCGCGCCGCCGACCGACAAGGCGACGGCGCTAAATATCCACATTCTGGTGTCCCCGGTCGACTCGGAACACGAGCAGAAGATGCATAATGCGCTTGCGCGTCTGACATGGGAGTACGGAAAGGACAATTATTCCTGCGTGCGCGACCAGCTTATCACGTTCGGCAAGGCGATCGACCCCGCCATCACCGACGAGCGCGCCGCCTTGGAGCAGGGCGTCGTGCAGTTCAAGATCGATTTCTCGGAGCTGCGCAAGTGGTACAACAGCGAGACGTGGCTCAAGGCTAATTCCATCGTCGTTGCCGCTGCCGGCGATGACGGCCTGTCCGGTTTCTACAAGGACGGCGCATGGGCGGCGTGGCGCGACGAGATCACGCGCTTTTGTCAGGCGCTCTTTTCCGGGCGGCCCGGCGAGCGTGACTTCTGGCTGTGCCGCAAATCCAAGGAAGATGCCGAAACGGTGATGAAGCTGGGAGGCCCGAAACCCTGCCTGCACGGCTCCGACGCTCACAAGATTGCAGACCTCTTCCGTCCTGCCGAAAACCGTTCTTGCTGGATCAAGGCCGATCCGACCTTCGAGGGCTTGCGCCAGGTCCTCTATGAGCCGGCAGACCGCGTGCATATCGGGCCGACCGCGCCGCTCTATCACGACGAGGCGCGCGTGATCAGCGCTGTCCGGCTCTCGCATTCTGATGGCTGGTTCGATGATGTTGAAATCCCGCTCAATGCCGGACTCGTTTCCATCATCGGCCAGAAAGGCTCCGGCAAGTCGGCGCTCGCCGAGCTCATCGCCTACGCCGCCGGAAGCTGGATAACTGACGAGGCCGGGAGTTTCCTGAAACGTGCCGGCGTGCACCTGAAAGAGATGAAGGCAGAGCTCGTTTGGGCCGATGGTGAGATAACGCCGGTCATGCTCGGCGATGAGCAATCCGATGACCGCGCCGTACGCTACCTCTCGCAGAAATTCGTCGAGCGGCTGTGCGCAGACGACCACCTCGGCGATGAGCTCGTCGAGGAAATCGAGAATGTCATCTATTCCTATATCGACGAAAGCGACAAGCTCAATGCGTCGTCCTTCCAGGAACTCCGTTCGATGCGCACGGACGGCACACGCGCCGAAGGTCAGCGCCTGCGCGATGACATAACGCGACTGATTGCCGAAGCCTGCGAGCTGCGCGAGAAAGAGCGGGCGGTGCCCGAGAAGAAGAAAAGCATCAAGACGCTGGCAGATGAGCGCAAGGGACTGGAGAAGCAGTTGCCGAAGGCCGCCTCGAAGGAGGAAGAAAAGACGCAGAAGGCGCTACAGGAAAAGCGCACCGCACTTTCTGCCCTGCAAAAGGAAGCCGGGGTAGACAAGCAGAAGCTGCAAAAGATCAGGGATATCCGGACGGCTCTGACATCGTTTACTGCGCGGATGGGCCGCTTCTATTCCGAGCTCGAGCCTGACCTCAAGGAGGTCGGCATACCGGAGGCCGAGCGCGCCGTCTTCAAACCGACCTTTCCCGGCGACACGGAGAAGCCGCTCGCCGCTCGTGAGGCGGCGATTAAGATATCGATCGCCAAGCGGGAAGGGGACGCCGAGAATCCGGCGCAAGGAACGATCAAGGCGATCGAAAAGGAAATCGCCGAACTCGCCAAAAAGGAGAGCGTCGATCAGGCTAGGGCAAAGCGCATCCAGGAAATCCAGAAACGCATCGGCGCGATCGATACCGAGACCGAGCGCCTCAACAAGGAGATCGCGCAGATCGAAGGCCCGAACAAGAAGCGGACAGACGCTGTCGCGAGGGAGCGCATGGACGCCTACACGGCCTACTTTCGAAATCTGAAAACCGAGCAGACGACGCTCGAAGAGCTTTACGGCCCCGTGACGGCTCACCTCAAATCCGAAGACTCATTTGCCCAGGAGCAGGAGCTTGAGTTCTCGATTCGCTGGGAAGTGGACCTCAAGACATGGCTCGAGCGAGGCGGCGCGCTGTTTGACCAGCGCCGCACGACTCGCTACGGGACGATCGAAGGGCTGACGAAGGCCGCCAACGACATTCTCGTGCCGGCATGGACCTCTGGCGATCCCGAAAAGATCAAACCGGCGTTGGATAAGTTCCTTGAGCCGTTCCGCACGATGCCGACATCACAATACCGGCGCACAGGCGTCAGTATTCAGGACATTTTCGAATGGCTGTACGAGACAGAGCACATTCGCCTGTCCTACGGCCTAAAATATAATGGCACGGAGCTTGAGAAACTCTCTCCCGGAACGAAGGGCATCGTGCTCCTTATCCTCTATCTCGGCATGGACGTGGCCGACAGCCGCCCGCTGATCGTCGATCAGCCGGACGAGAATCTCGATAACGAATCGATCTATGAATTGCTGACCGAATATTTCAAGACGGCGAAGGCGCGGCGTCAGATCATCCTTATCACGCACAACCCCAACCTTGTCGTTAACGGCGATTCCGAACAGGTCATCATCGCGACAGCCGCACGCCGCGCTAGCGGCCTGCCTCATATCACGTACAATTCCGGGGCACTGGAGAACCCGGAAATCCGCGCCCAGGTTTGCCGCATTCTCGAGGGCGGTTCGACGGCGTTCCGCAAACGCGAGAAGCGTTATGCACTGCCGGTTTCCTGATTCTTTTTCAAGCGTGGGCATCCTTCCTTGCCCCTTCGCAACGGAAAGATGCCGAACTTGCTTCGATTGCCTTGCCTCAATGATTGACAAAAGTCTCCCGTACCCCTAAACGATTTAGGGGTAGCGACATTTATTGTCAACATTCGGTGCTAATTGGCTCGATCATACGCGGTTCATCCTGGCCAGCTCGGTTAACAGCCTTACTCACGGGAAAGGCTTCCATTTGGTCAGCGGGGAAGGGCCGAAGTAACCGCTGAAGTTCACTGGCATGGGCATCCGTTGGATCGAGCCATAGATCGTAGTCGTCTGGGGATAAGATCACGGGCATACGGTCATGAATAGGATTGACCAGCTCATTCGCATCCGTGACGATGACGGTGCAAGACTCAATCGTCTGGTCTTCTCCCTCCCAATGTTCCCATAGGCCGGCGAACGCCAAGGGTTGTCCGCCAATCAAGCGAATGTGGTATGGCTGCTTTCCCTGTTTTGTCGGTCTCCATTCGTAAAACCCGTCCGCGCAGATCAGGCAACGGCGGTGGCGGAATGCGGCACGAAAGGCGGGTTTGGTCGCAACCGTTTCAGCACGCGCATTTATCATCTTGTAGCCGATTTTGGGTTCCTTGGCCCAGAACGGAACCAAGCCCCACTTGAGAGTCACTAGCTTGCGTTCACAATCAGCGTCGACGCGGCATGCCAGCACATTGTCGGATGGTGCGATGTTGAAGCGCGGCGGTGTCTCGATTCCATCCAACGTGGCGTTGAATATCTGGGCGTAGATTTTGGCAGGCGTGTGATTCGTGTAGCGACCGCACATGGCGACATCCACTATGAGACAACAGTAAAGTGATTGTGGTCCGTTAAGGCGTGGACTCTATTTTTGGCTCTTAGTCTCATTCTTGACTATCCCGTTGGACTGGCCAAAGCCCGATACGAATACGTGCTGATGCGTTTCTTCTGCCTGTTCCACCCAACGCCCATAGTGCCGCATGATCATCTCGGTTGTCTTGTGACCCATCTGCTGCGCCACAAACAGTGGATTCTCACCACCTGACAGGAGTTG
>JAMDBH010000132.1 GCA_023487615.1 Gammaproteobacteria bacterium | reverse complement strand
CGATCTCCTGGAAAACCTGCGCAAGGTGAAGATGAGTTACCGCCCGGCGCTGTTTGGCGAAAAGTTCACCCTCAGCCGTTACAGTGCTCAAGGCTGATACAGCCTCCGCGCCGTCCGGCGGCGCGGAGCTACAGAGTGATGCGCGCGGCGCGGGAATACGCGCCGCGCTGCTCACCGATCTCGACGCCTTGATTGCGCTGGAGCGCCACTTTCCCGGCGACCGCCTGTCGCGGCAAAGTTTCCGCCGTCTGCTGCAAGGCGGCAGCGCCGAAGTGTGGGTGTATGAAGAGGCGGGGTGTGTGGCGGGCGATACGGTGCTGCTCTACCGGCGCAATTCAGCCCAAGCACGGCTCTACTCCGTCATCGTTCATCCTCGTTATCAAGGCCGGGGCATCGCGCGCGCGCTGCTCCATCACGCCGAACAGGCCGCCACGCGACGCGGCTGTCAGCGCCTGAGCCTCGAAGTGCGCACCGACAACGCCCCCGCCTTGCGCCTTTATCAAAAGGATGGCTTCCAGCCCGTGCGGCAGATCGCCGATTACTATGAAGATCACGCCCCCGCGCTGCGTCTGGAAAAACAAGTAGCAAGTAACAAGCAGTAATAACAAGCCTAAATATCAAGTATGATAGCCGCCTTATCACTTGCTACTTGCCACTTGTAACTGTCTCTATGCAATACATTTATACGATGAATCGCGTCGGCAAGGTGGTGCCGCCGAAGCGCGAAATCCTCAAGGACATTTCCCTCTCGTTTTTTCCCGGCGCCAAGATCGGTGTGCTGGGTCTGAACGGCTCCGGCAAATCCACGCTGCTGCGCATCATGGCCGGCGTGGACAAGGACTACATCGGCGAGGTGCGCCCGCAGCCCGGCATACGCATCGGCTTTCTCGCCCAGGAGCCGCAGCTCGACCCCAGGAAAGACGTGCGCGGCAACGTGGAAGAGGCGGTGGCCGGGACCAAGGCGCTGCTCCAGCGCTTCGACGCGGTGAGCATGCGCTTCGCCGAGCCGATGGACGACGACGAGATGAACAAGCTGCTCGAAGAACAGGCGCAGTTGCAGGAAAAAATTGATGCCGCGGGCGCGTGGGAGCTGGATCGCACCCTGGAGGTCGCCGCCGACGCCTTGCGCCTGCCGCCGTGGGACGCGGATGTCAGCAAGATTTCCGGCGGCGAGAGGCGGCGCGTGGCGCTGTGCAAGCTGCTGCTGTCCAAGCCCGACATGCTGCTGCTCGATGAGCCGACCAACCACCTCGACGCCGAATCGGTCGCCTGGCTGGAGCGTTTTCTGCACGAGTATCCCGGCACCGTCATCGCGGTGACGCACGACCGTTATTTTCTCGACAACGTGGCGGGCTGGATACTGGAGCTGGACCGCGGGCACGGTATCCCCTGGCAGGGCAACTATTCTTCGTGGCTGGAGCAAAAAGAAAAGCGCCTGGAGGTCGAGGAAAAGCAGGAGACTGCGCGTCAGCGCGCCATGAAGGCCGAGTTGGAATGGGTGCGCAGCAATCCCAAGGGACGCCATGCCAAGAGCAAGGCGCGCCTCGCGGCGTTCGACGAACTCGCCGGGCAGGAAGTGCAGAAGCGCAACGAGACCAAAGACCTGTATATTCCCCCCGGCCCGCGCCTGGGCGATCTGGTGATCGAGGCGGACAATCTGCGCAAATCGTTCGGCGAGCGCGTATTGATTGATGGCTTGAGTTTCAATCTGCCGCGCGGCGGCATCGTGGGCGTGATCGGCCCCAACGGCGCGGGCAAGACCACCTTGTTCCGTATGCTGGTGGGGCAGGAAAAACCGGACGCCGGTACCCTGCGCGTGGGCGAGACGGTGCAACTGGCCTACGTGGATCAATCGCGCGACGCGCTGGACGGCAGCAAAACCGTGTGGCAAGAATTATCCGGCGGCCTCGACATGATTACCGTGGGCAAATTTGAAATGCCCTCACGCGCCTATGCAGGGCGATTTAACTTCAGGGGGGCCGATCAGCAAAAGCTGGTGAAGGATTTATCCGGCGGCGAGCGCAACCGCCTGCATCTCGCCAGACTGCTCAAGAGCGGCGGCAACGTGCTGCTGCTCGACGAGCCGACCAACGATCTTGACGTGGAGACCCTGCGCGCGCTGGAAGAGGCGCTGCTCGACTTCGCCGGCTGCGCGGTGGTGATCTCGCACGACCGCTGGTTCCTCGACCGCATCGCCACTCACATGCTCGCCTTCGAGGGCGAGGGCGTTGTCACCTGGTTCGAAGGCAACTACGCCGACTACGAAGCCGACCGCCACCGCCGCCTCGGCGTCGAAGCCGACCAGCCGCACCGGTTGAAGTACAAGAAGCTGGCGGGGTAAAGCGGTTTGGAATGCGGTATTATTCACACATGAAAAGTACTGTAAGAGGAGCTAACTCATGAGTCAAAGCTATACTGCGATTCTGGAGCGGGAGGGTGAGATGTATGTGGCGCTCTGTCCGGAGCTCGATGTCGCAAGTCAAGGTGCGACAGTAGAAGAGGCTACCGCTAATTTAAAAGAGGCGGTAGAGTTGTTTCTGGAATGTGCGGACCCCGATGAGATAAGGCACTGTTACGGTTCCCATACCCAATCATGCCGAGTTAAAGATAGGGACGATTTTATCCATTATCCGGCAGAGTGGCATTCCCCGTTCAGAGTTTGAGTCTTGAACATACTGGTATCCGTTTGCGCTGTATGTCGTTCACTGGATTATCCCGCCCCTTGAAGGGGGCCGAACCACGATGCCCGTAACTATTCCCGCTGACTCCATCGGCATCATCACGCCGCAGACGTTGCGTTTCAGCGCGCCGCTGGCGCTCGACTGCGGGCGCACGCTGGAGAGCTACGAGCTGGTTTATGAAACTTACGGCGAGTTGAACGCGGCGCGTTCCAACGCGGTGCTGATCTGTCACGCGCTGTCCGGCGATCATCACGCCGCGGGCTATCATACGCCGCAGGACAAAAAACCCGGCTGGTGGGATTCCTGCATCGGTCCCGGCAAGCCGTTTGATACGCGGCGCTTCTTTGTGGTGTCGCTGAATAATCTCGGCGGCTGCAGGGGCTCCACCGGTCCGGTGAGCGTGAATCCCGCCACCGGCAAGCCCTACGGCCCCGACTTCCCCATCATCACGGTGCGCGACTGGGTGCGGAGCCAGAAGCGCCTGGGCGATGCGCTGGGCGTAAAGCAGTGGGCGGCGGTGATAGGCGGGAGTCTGGGCGGGATGCAGAGCTTGCAATGGGCGATGGATTATCCGGACGGACTGCGCCACGCGCTGGTGATCGCCGCCGCAAGCAAGCTTTCCGCGCAGAATATCGCGTTCAATGAGGTGGCGCGCCAGGCCATCATGTCCGACCCCGATTTTCACGCCGGCCATTATTATGAACACAACGTGACGCCACGCCGCGGGCTGATGCTGGCGCGCATGCTCGGCCACATCACCTATCTTTCCGATGACGCGATGCGCGCCAAGTTCGGGCGCGAGTTGCGCGAAGGCAAGCTCGGTTTCGGTTTCGACGTGGAATTCCAGGTTGAGAGCTATCTGCGCTATCAGGGCCAGTCGTTTGTCGAGCGCTTTGACGCCAATACCTACCTGCTCATGACCAAGGCGCTGGATTATTTTGATCCCGCCGCCGATTTCGATCATGATCTGGCGGCGGCGTTGAAAAACGCCCAGGCGGGATTTCTGGTGCTGGCCTTCACCAGCGACTGGCGCTTCCCGCCGGTGCGCTCGCGCGAGATCGTGCGCGCGCTGCTGGATAACGATCACGACGTGAGCTACGCCGAGATCACCTCGCACGAAGGGCATGACGCCTTTCTCATACCCAATCCGCGCTACCAGGCGCTGCTGCGCGCCTATATGGAGCGCGTGGCCGCAGAGGCGGGCGTGTAATGGCCCTGCGTCCCGATCTTGAGATCATCAGCGAGTGGATCGCGCCCCAAAGCCGCGTGCTCGATCTCGGCTGCGGCGACGGCGCGCTGTTGTCGTACCTCAACGCCACGCGCGAGGTCACCGGCTACGGCCTGGAACTGGATCAGGATAAAATCCTCAAATGCGTCGAGGCCAAGGTAAACGTGATTCAGAGCGACCTCGATGCCGGTTTGGCGGATTTTTTTGACGCCGATTCGTTTGATTACGTGATTCTGTCACTCACCTTGCAGGCGGTGCGCTACCCGGAGCGCTTACTGGACGAAATGCTGCACGTGGGAAGCGAAGGCATCGTGAGCTTCCCCAATTTCGGTCACTGGCGCAACCGCCTGCAAATCGCGCTCGGCGGGCACATGCCGGTGTCGCGCAACCTGCCCAATGACTGGTACAACACGCCCAACATCCACCTGTGCACGCTCAAGGACTTTGAAAACCTGTGCGCGAAAAAAGGCATCGTGATCCTGCAACGTACCGTGGTGGATCAGGCGCACCGCACCAGCATGGGGATGAAGCTGTTGCCTAATCTGCTGAGCGAGATTGCGCTGTATCGCTTTCGTAACGGACGCAAGAGTCAAGAAGTTTCTGATTAACCAAGCAGAAAAACCCGGCGGCTGTACAGCCGCCGGGCTCACACGGGCTAGAACGCCGCATCAATGCCGATCAAAAGATAGCCTTCCTTGCTTTCATGCCCGACAAAGTCGGCATCGTTATCCTTCTTCTGAAAATCCACGGTCGCCTCCATGATGCCCTTCACGTTGCGCATGAAATAATACGACGCGGTCGCCGTGATGGTGTTCATGTCTATGCCCTCGAACACCGTGCCGGTGTTTTTGAAGTCATTGGCGTTGTTGTAGTTGTAGAGCAGCGAGAAGGTCCAGCGGTCATTGTAAACGTAATCCGCACCCGCGAAACCGCCGTACCAGTTGTAGGACTTGTCCGGGTTCAGATCCAGGAACTTGTCCCACTTGTTCCACAGCACCTGGCCGAACCAATACAGTTTGCCGTTATCCCCTGAGGCATCCAGTCCCAAGGTGTACTTGCTGGTGCTGCGCGTGCCGGTGACCGTGCCCGCGCTGCCCGTCGCGATGCTTTTCTGCTTGCCCGCCAGACCGAACAGTCCCGCGCTGACCGGGCCGAACTCCGCGCCCAGGCGCCCGAACACGGTTTTCTGGAGGTCGTTGTCAAACAACTTGTCCGGGCGCGAGTAGCCGGGGCTGTTGACGCTGAAATTCTGGCTTATGCCGCTGCCGTTCACCGCGCCGAGCGAAAGCGACAGCGGGCCCACGTCGCGGTCAAACACAATGCCGCGGTCATAGGTGATGCCCGCCATGCGGTAGGCCATGAAATCCTGCACGGTCAAGCGCGTCTCACGCGGGAACATCAGGTCGGAAAGCTGAAACTGGCCGAGCATCGCGCCGATGCCGCTTCCGCCCAGATCGTCGTGCCTGAACCATGCGTCCTCGATCAGCGCCGTGCCATTATCGCCCTTCTCGGCGAAGATGCCGTAGAAATAATAGGTGATATGATCCGACAGCGGAGCGCTGGAGAGCAGCTTGATGAGATACGGCGACTGGAAATCGAAGTTCGCGCTATTGCCCGCTCCGGTCACCGGGTTTGTCTCCTTGCCCTGCCGCTCCGTCACGTAGGCCTGCGCGCGCAGCGCAAGCGGCGGAAACTTCGGCAGCGCCAGCATGTCATCACCGATATCCGCCGTGGTGTCCTTCCAGCCGGGCAGACGGTAGTTATCGCTGATGAATTGTTTGCCGAAGCTGTTCAGCCTGGGGAAAGCCGCATGGCAGGTGATACAGGTCAAATTGTATTGCCGCGCGAACACCGGAATGGCGTGCGCCGAGGGTGTAAAAAGACTGATTTGAAACAGCAGCGCCATGACGCCTAACGCGCGCCAGCTTTGCACGAGATGAATGAATGACCGCAACATGATGTGTTCCTCCTTTGGTTGGTGAAAATGATTTATTCCGGCTGCGGCGCGATAACAAGCGCCGTGCCAAAATCAGTTTCATGCTAGGAGGGTGAATCACATCAGGCCTTGATGCAGATCAACCCATCAAGGAAGTTAATGCCGGCGTAATACGGGGTAAGAAAATCAGCAGATGCTGCTTATGGCGCTGCGTTGTTTTTGTCTTGGTCGAGTTGAGCTATGTCGTTCTTCATCACGCGCAGCAGCCACAATCCCGGCAGCGCGGCGAGTGCGGTGATGAAGAAGAAAATCACCCAGCCCAACTCGTCGGCGAGCAATCCCGCGGGCGGGCCGAGGTATTGCCGGCCGAACGCGGCCAGCGCGGAAAACAACGCGAACTGCGTGGCCGTATAGCGATGATCGCACAGCGCCATGAGTAGCGCGACAAAGGCCGCCGTGCCCATGCCGCCGCTCACCTGTTCAAACACCACGGCGGCGACGAGCAGCGCGTAACTCTTGCCCACCCACGCCAGCGCCATGAAGCTGAGGT
This sequence comes from Gammaproteobacteria bacterium, assembly GCA_023487615.1. The sequence goes on along the minus strand of JAMDBH010000132.1, from coordinate 6,824 downwards.
TGGAAACGGCCTGCAACACGCCGAACAGCATCAAGGCGCGGTAGAGCCCAAGCTTCGGCAGCAGCGCGCCGCCGAACAGCGCGCCCACGATCAACGCAAGCAAACCCAGCCCCTTGTTGACCGCGCCCACCTCGCTCAGGGAAAAGTCCACACCGCGCAGCAGAAAGGCAGTGCTTAATGTCCCCGCGAAGGCATCGCCGAACTTGTACAGCACAATCAACAGCAGTATCCACGCTGCGCCTGCGAGTGAATGGCGCGTGACAAACTCTTTTATTGGCCCGGTCACCGCCTCCTGCAAGCTGCGCGGCGGAATGATGTGCCCGTCCGGCTCCGGGCCGAGCAGTGTGGCGATGACGCCTATCATCATCAACCCCGCGAGGATGAGATACGTCGTGTGCCAGCCGAAGTGGTCGGCGAGAATCAAGGCGCCCGCACCCGACACCAGCATGGCGATGCGATAGCCCATCACCGACACCGCCGCGCCCACGCCGCGCTCCGCCGGGCGCAGCACATCGGCGCGATAGGCATCGAAGGCAATGTCCTGCGAAGCCGAAGTGAAGGCGACAAACACGGCGAGCGCCGCCAAGGCCCACAGCGCGTGCTGCGGCGAACCCAATCCCATCGCCGCGATACCCAGCATGAGCGCCACCTGCATGGCGACCATCCAGCCGCGCCGCCGCCCCAGCCACGGCGGCACAAACCGATCCATGAACGGCGCCCAGAGAAATTTGAGCGTGTACGGCAAACCCACCAGCGTGAAGATGCCGATGGTTTTCAAGTCCACCCCCGCAGTCGTCATCCACGCCTGCAACGTGCCGCCAGAAAGCGCCAGCGGCAGCCCCGAGGAAAATCCAAGCAGCAACACCACCGCCACGCGGCGGTTGGTGAAGATGTGGAGGTAGTCTTTAAGCTGCATCAAAGAACACTTGGTGAGTTGTCCGGTAGTCTATCATCAGTGCGTAGGATGGGCGGAGCGTAAGCGTAACCCATCATTCTCTAGGCGTTCTGTCGTTCACGCACCAAGGTAGTGAATCCGGATACGTCCAATGTCAACGTATGCCGCACTGAAAGCGAGGACCCAATAAAGCTGTCCACGTCATCAAAGCCAGCCGTGCGGTGATAAGGCGCAATCCCAGTCTTTATTCACTTCACGAAATGCCTTTAACAAGTCTGGTAGCCTGCCCCACGGTTCTATCGTCGACATCTCTTCGTTTGTGGCAGGTCGTAGATCAGAAAATTGATGGTAAGCATGATCATCGCTATTTGGGCCGTCACTGAGCGCCCAAAGCTCTTGATACACAACTGGAATGCCGACTTGCTCGGCAACAAAAAACTCGCCGGACTCAAGGCATGCGCGCAAAGTGTCCACATCATCTGGCGATACTGTTCCAAGTAGCAATACACTCCCCCATGCCTTGTAGTTACCTGCATCGCGATAAACATACTCGAAGATTGAGAAGCTGCTCCCCATATTATTAGCCCCCAACGAAGACGTGATTTCTGTGGTGCGCCAAGAACTCGACGCTCGGCGCGAATCGTTCTGGCGCCTCGATCATTTGATTTTCGATAGGTAGAAATACATTTTTTATAAAGACTTCATTGCGCCTACGAAGTTCGCCGGAAAGGATAACCCGAAGATCATCGGACAAAGTGATAAGCCCTTTATCGAAAGCCTTATCATGTATTGCCGACAGGCATAGACCGTTGCTTGGATTGAGCCGATTGGCTTTGTCTTTGCTCCAAGGCACGATATGGCTGGCAACCAACAACCGGGGCTCCGACACGCCGGAGATACAACAGCGCCCCCGGTAGCTGCTCAATACGGCTCGACGAAAGAATGCTTGCTTGATTCTCTGCTCAACAAAGACTTGACGGGTTTCCCCAGTGAAGTCCTCAATGGCAATATCGTCATCTGCTTCGACTAAGGCACTTTTTGTTGTGGCGTGATCTTGAATAAGATGCTGACGAAGTTTCTCGCACTCGACGGCTAACCGCTCCCAATTAGCGTGAAACTCATCCCATATTTCACGATCCAGATTGGATGCACCCTTCAGTCCCTTCCGTCCAGTGCTGGTGATGGATGGGTCTAGGCTGGCGAAGTTGACTAGCTTCATGGCAAGCGCCGACGGAGTGCGGCCAATCAATAATGCTAGTTCGATAATTTCTGGATTACGGCTATGAAGCTTACCGAAAGGGGTTTGGCAGTAATAGTGAAAAGCCAGCTTCAATTGTTCTTTTGTCCAGTTACCAGAGCTTGAGAAGGCATTTGGTGGAATTGGGGAAACAGTCGTCATGGAGCGTTCCTTATCTCTACTAGGTGCGAAACGATCAACTTTGCCGCTCCTCTAATTATATAGGCACAACGGTATATCAGAAAATAGCTTATATGCCTGCGTAGCGGGTAGGATGGGTGGAGCGTAAGCGTAACCCATCATTCCCCAAATTCATCACCGTCTTGCGTACCCACACTGCCCCACTCCAGCGGGTAAAGCCCAAGCTTCACGTAACGGTGAAAGGTCGAATACGGCCACTCCGCGACTCGTTTCACATGCCCGTGTTTTACGGGATTGTAATGGATGTAATCCACATGCCTCTGCCAATCCAGTTCATTTTGTAGCGCATGTTCCCAGAACCGCCGCTGCCAAATGCCGCGCTCGCCTTTTTTCACCCGGCTTTCCGAGCGCCGCTCCCCATCGGGCAGGGCATGCGAAAACTCTGCTTTTATCCTTTTCCAACGGGTAGAAAAGTCAGCCGTTTCAGGCGGCAGCGTCCAAACGCAGTGCAAATGGTCAGGCAATACCACCATGGCCTCGGTTGTGAATGGCAGCTCTTTCCGAATGCATTGAAAAGCCTTTCGCAACACATCGATGTGATCCGTCAATAGCGTCGCCGAGCGATCCGCCAGAGCGACGGTAAAGAAATAGCTCCCACCGGGCACAAAGTGGCGTCGGTAATTAGTCATGCGTTATGCAACATTGATGATGGGTTGCGCTTGCGCTCCACCCATCCTACGAGCTAACAAGCCTTTCACAGTGCTGCAATAGCTTCGTCCAAAATTCCAATCCACCCACATGCTCAGGCTTAACACCGTCGCCATTGAGGTTGGTCGCGTCGAACGTAAATCTCGACCCATCATCAAGCTCAATCGGATAGCTGTTCCTGTATTTCGGGAACACTATCCATTTGGGTCGCCAAGGGTTGTGCGCAAAGGCGTTGCGTAGTTGATACACCATGACCCTGATACCGATGCGCGTTGAGTCTGTATCGGTCGCAGCTTTGCCAAACACCTCATTAAGCGTTTCGTCAACAGTGAGCGCGGAGGCGCCAAGTGCTATAAGCACTATGTTGGCAATTCCATGCTTGATATCTTGGTCGGTTCCCTCATGGAAGGGAGGGAGCCTTAAGCCATTCCCGCCGGTATGAATAATGACGCCACGCTTAAATATCTCAGTGTTAATACGGCCCGCCTCAACTTCACCGCTGAGCCTAATCGCGAGTCCTAAGGTTGCCTGTGCGGTGGCAATCTTGTTGGCAGGCGTTTCGATTCCATGTCCGTTTGTCATAGCCTGCGTAGGATGGGTGGAGCGTAAGCGTAACCCATCAGCTTCTCAAGCAACTTACACTCAGAAAGTATAATTGTAATCTATCGTCAACGGCGCGTGATCGGAGAAGCGTTGCGCTTTATAAATTGAAGCGGCTTTCACTTTATCCGCCAGGCCCGGTGTGATGACATGATAATCAATGCGCCATCCGACGTTTTTCGCCCATGCCTGGCCGCGGTTCGACCACCAGGTATATTGATCGGGCTCCTGATTTACCACACGAAATGCATCCACGAAACCGAGCTTGCTGAATAACTGATCCATCCACGCGCGTTCTTCGGGCAGGAAGCCGGAGTTCTTCTGGTTGCCGCGCCAGTTTTTGAGGTCTATGTTTTTATGCGCGATGTTCCAGTCGCCGCAAATGATGTATTCGCGTTTGCTCTTGCGCATTTTTTTGAGCACCGGCACGAAGCGCTCCATGAAATCAAATTTCACCGCTTGCCGCTCCGGCCCGGACGAGCCGGAAGGTAGATACAGCGACACCACGCTCAGGTTTCCAAAGCGCGCCTCGATATAACGCGCCTCGGCGTCGAAATCCGGCCAGCCCAGGCCTACGATGATCTTGTCCGGCTTGCGCTTGCAGTAGAGCGCCACGCCGCTGTAGCCCTTTTTTACCGCGTCGTGGAAATAGGAATGGTAGCCGTCAGGGTGCAGTGCGCTGTCCGTCAGTTGATGCTCCTGCGCCTTGGTCTCCTGCAGGCACACGACGTCGGGTTTTTGTTTCAGCATCCACGGGAAAAATCCCTTGCTGGCCGCGGAGCGGATGCCGTTGACGTTGAGGGTGATGATGCGCATAAGGCGTTAAAGCCTACCGCAAAACGGCCGCGCGTGCATCGTTTATAATGGTCGTTGGGAATAATTAGATGCTTACATCCATGCAAGACTACCAACGCGAATTTCTCGACTTCACCTTGCGCATCGGCGCGCTCAAGTTTGGGGAATTCACCCTCAAATCGGGGCGGGTGAGCCCGTATTTCTTCAACAGCGGCCTGTTCAACACCGGAGCCAGCCTGGCGCGGCTGGGGCGTTATTACGCCAGCGCCTTGGTGGACTCCAGTGCGCCTTACGACATGCTGTTCGGCCCGGCCTATAAGGGCATCCCGCTGGTGGCGGCGCTCGGCATCGCGCTGGCCGACCACCACGCGCGCGACGTGCCTTATGCCTTCAACCGCAAGGAGGCGAAGCGCCACGGCGAGGGCGGCGTAATCGTCGGCGCGCCGCTCGCGGGACGGGTGCTGATCGTGGACGACGTGATTAGCGCGGGCGCCTCGGTCGCAGAGTCGGTGCAGATCATCAAACAGGCGGGCGCTGAGCCCGCGGGCGTGTTGATCGCGCTGGACCGCCAGGAGCGGGGACAGGGAGAGTTGTCCGCCGTGCAGGAGGTGCGGCAGAGTTACGCGATACCGGTGCTGAGCATCGTCAATCTCGACACGCTGCTCCGCTATGTGGCGCAAAAGGCCGAGGTGCAGCCCCACTTTGAGGCCATACGCGCCTACCGCGCGCGCTATGGCGTGGCGTAATCTTCCCCGGCCGTGAGGTTCAGCCAACAAGGTCGGATTTTGTTAAAATACGCGAAAACAGGTCAATTACCTTGATTTTGCAGGCATCTTGCAGTATTTTGTACGAGCTTGGGTAAAGTTTCGTGCCTCGCTGTAGACGTGCGGGCTTGATTTCACTATAGTAGGGGCCACATATCAACGTGATATTCATTAATCTGAGGTATCCATGATTGACGGCTTATTAAATCTCTCCCTCTGGGGTTATGTCGCGGCGGCGCTGATCCTTACCCACATCACCATCGCCGGCGTCACCATTTATCTGCACCGTCACCAGACCCATCGCGGCCTGGACCTGCATCCCATTCCCAGCCACTTTTTCCGCTTCTGGCTGTGGCTCACCACGGGCATGGTAACCAAGGAGTGGGTGGCGATACACCGCAAGCATCACGCCAAGGTGGAGACCCCGGATGACCCCCATAGCCCGCAGGTCGCGGGCATCAAAAAGGTATTATGGACGGGTACCGAGCTTTATCGTGCCGAGGCGAAAAATCAGGATACCCTGGACAACTACGGCCACAATACCCCGGACGACTGGATGGAGCGCAATGTCTACACACCTTACACCGCCTGGGGCATACGCTTCATGCTGGTTATTGATCTGGTGCTGTTCGGCGCGCCCGGTCTCACCATCTGGGCGGTGCAAATGGCCTGGATACCGCTTTTTGCCGCGGGCGTCATCAATGGCATCGGCCACTGGTGGGGCTACCGCAATTATGAGTGCGCGGACGCATCGAGGAATATCGTGCCGTGGGGTATTCTTATCGGTGGCGAGGAACTGCACAACAATCACCACGCCTTCGGCAGTTCGGCCAAGCTTTCTTCCAAGTGGTGGGAGTTCGACATCGGCTGGCTGTACATCCGCACCATGGAAATCATGGGACTGGCGCGGGTGAAGAAAGTGGCCATGGAGCCGCACATCGTGGCGCACAAGACGGGGCTGGATATGGACACGGTCAAGGCCGTCGTGGCGCACCGCCTGCGCGTGATGGCGCACTACGCGGAACACGTTCTGGAGCGCGTGCATGAGGAGGAACTGCGGCTGGCGGAGGGCGCCAAGCGCCTGACGCTCAAGCGCACGCGCATCCTGCTCAGGCGCGAGGAGTCGCTTCTGAATGAGGACGCGAAACACACGCTGGCCCACGCCCTGAGCCACAGCCAGGCGCTGCATACGGTGTATGAATACAAGCAACGCCTGCAGCAGATTTGGCAGCGTTCCGCCGCCACCCACGAGCATCTGCTGCACGCACTGCAGGAGTGGTGCAGGCAGGCCGAGGCGAGCGGCATCCAGGCGTTGCAGGAGTTTGCCCAGAGGCTGCGCGGCTACTCGCTACAACCGGCCTGAGTAAGCACCCCGCACCGGACAATAAAAAACCCGCCAGTGGCGGGTTTTGCCTAAGATTCTGAAAAATTCCATCCCTGGAATTTTTCATCTCGCGAGGCCAAAAGCGCGGTTTTGGCCTCGCTCTCTGCGGCACTTCCTTGTGCCGAGAAACCCCTGATGGAATTTATTTGATCTTGGCCTCTTTGTAGATCACGTGCTTGCGCACCACCGGATCGAATTTCTTGCGTTCCAGCTTGTCCGGCGTGTTGCGCTTGTTTTTGATGGTGGTGTAGTAGTGGCCGGTGTCGGCGCTGGAGACCATTTTGATTTTCTCACGCATTA
>JAMDBH010000104.1 GCA_023487615.1 Gammaproteobacteria bacterium | reverse complement strand
ACCCGGTGTACGCTTATGTATTCCGTCCCGGCGCACCCTTCCCCAGCGGCATCAAACATCCGAAGGTGCTCGGTGCCGGCAGCGCGGAGCTGAGCGTTGAACAGGGTAAAATCCATGAGGCAAGCGAGGTGCAGGGCGCCGTGTTCCTGGTTAAGGACGGCGACTACGAGGGTAAATCTTACCCCTATATAGAGAACGCCAGCGTCACCCACGGCTGGACGCCTGATGCGGTGCTCGCTGCGGCCGGTGACACCAACGCCCACTATGCTGGTTCGGGCAAGGTCATCTTCGTGCGCGAGGGCTGCTGGTGGTGCCACACTTTACTGCCCGAGCAGACTCAGGACTTTCAATACTTCGGCGCGCCGCCCTACCTGGGCGACTTCAACGGCGAGTCACCCACCGCGTTTGGCTCCGACCGCAAGGCGCCCGACCTGCTGCATGTGGGTTCGCGCAACTCCTCCAAGGAGTGGATGATGATGCACTTTTTCAATCCGCGCCTGGTGCAGCCGCACTCCATCATGCCGCGCTTTGATTACCTGTGGGGCGAGACCGACGCCAACGGCAACAAGATTGACTATGCGGCCTGGCGCAAGGAGTTTCTGGAATATCGCCGCGGCGAGCGTGTGACGCCGCCTGAGGTGCCCGCCTATGCGAGCAACAGTGAGATTCGTTACTTGATAGATTTTGTCTTGAACTTAAAGTAGGAGGATGTGTCATGGCCTGGAGATTTGACAACCCGCTGCGCACACTCACGGATGATGAAAGCAACAAGACCGCCATGGAGGTATGGGAGGCCGAAAGCTTGGGCGGGATCACCGAGAACAACAACCGTCTGCCTCAGCCGGTGGTGTATCTGCTGGTGCTGACCATCGTATCCGCATACCTTATTACCTTTCCCTTGTGGGGCCAGCGCCCTACCGCAGCGATCTATCAGGAGTATATCGCTGCGATGGATAGCCCCGAAGTGCAGGCCCTGCCGAATGATCAGGCTCGTATGGACTATCTTATTAAAAACGTGGGCGCTAAATCCAAGCACAAGACTCAATTGATACAACACCCCGTAGAAATGGATGACCTGCGCGTACTGAAGCCGCTCATCCAGGACCTGCAGGCGAAAAACGCCATTTTGGAAGACTATACTGTTCTGGGCGATAGGATCGTCCTTGCCAATTTTGAAGGTAATGTCCGTCCCGACGGCAGCATTGTGCGTCAACAGCCCTGGTGGGATAAGGGATATACTATTGACATCTTTTACGTGATCTATTTCTGCCTGGCGGTAATGATAGTAGTAAAGCGGCTGCCACCCTATACGGTGCAACCGCGACATGGTAACGAGCGCATGTTGAGCGACGCCGAAATTGCCGAGCTGAGCGTGCATGGTCAAAAGAGGAGAGTAGCATGATAGATCTAGACAATCCGCCGCTGGTTCTGGCCGGAGTAACGTTAGTGGCCTTGCTGGTGCCAGTGCTCTACAGCTTTATCGTAGACCGTTACGCACCTAACCTGTATAAGAAGAAAAAATAACACGCAGCCGCAAACCAAGAACAACAATGCCGCTCTCAGTAGCGGCATTGTCTTTTTAGGGGTTTAGGTTCACTGAGATGCGTGTTATCAGCTCTATGTCGTTACACCGCGTTTTTATCTACCCCCGCCCTGTCCCGCTCCCTACATAGGGGGGACATATCGGTAAGTGTGGCCTTACTTATGGATTTATCAGTAAATCAGACCATGATTGTACAGACACAAAATCCGCTTGCCGTGGACAGCGGGGTGGATAGTGTTTACAGTCAGGAATTCAGCATTGGGGTGTTTTTCTTCATGCTGCTCGCGATCATATTTTTTTCCACCATTGTGATTGGATTTATGGCGGGGAAAAATGTCAAAGGGTTGAAGACCGGTGAGAAGTGGCTGTTTGCCTGGATATTTCTGGGTATTGTGGTCGCGGTGATCATGGGTTCGTTGCAGTTGTTGGGTGGTTATCTGTTTTAGGGTGAGCCGCGAAGCGGCAAACGCCGGGACAGGGATGTCCCGGCCGGTGCTTATGAAGAGATTGAGGTAACGCCAGGGATGGCTTCACGATAGGAGGATGGAAAACTATGAATACGGATTTTTTAGTTGATGGCTGGACGATTTACTTGTGGCTGGTGGTCGGCGGGCTGATTTTGATCGCTGTGGTATTCGGGATACGCTGGGCGATGCGCAATGAGCAATTCGATGAGGACATCAAATACGTGATGTTCACGGAGGATGACAGGGAGCGGATGAGCCCGGAGGAATACGCCAAGAGCCGGGAAGTGATCGCGCAGCAGATTAAGCGACGCGAGGAGTTGAGCGGGCATCACTAGAGGACGCTGACAGGCGATGCGCGGAGGTGAGAAGTGGGTGCTCGGCATTATCGCCGCACTTGTCCTGTATGCGGTTGGCAGGAGTTTGTGGCAATTAGGTCTGCCCGCGCAGCAGGACCCCGGCATCCCGTTTTACAGTACCGCTACCCCCGAACTTGCACGCAAGGGCTCAGATTTATACCGCAGCCTGAGCTGCAAGAATTGCCATACGCTCTGGACGGTGCGCAACATGTTCGAGTCGGTGCCCGCGCCGGCGTTGGATGGGATAGGCTCGCTGCGCGATGAAGCGTGGTTTTACGTCTATTTCTCCGCGCCTGACCCGCAGACGATCTTGCCCTCTCGCCTCAAAAAACAATACCGTATGCCCTCCTACGCGCACCTGCCTGAACAGGACAGGCGTACGCTCGCCGCCTATATGGCGAGCCTGAAGGTGAAAGACTGGTATCTGGTGGAAACCCGTAAGGCCGAGTACGAAAAGCTGACCGGCAAGCCCTACCAGCCTTGATTGGGTTGGCGTTATGAGTACGACATTACCCGGCAGACCCGCGCTGACAGCGGCGGAGCGCGCGAAGCGCAAGCGTTATCTGATAGCCACCTTGGTGACCTGCGTGGCGCTGGCCATGATAGGCGGGAGTATTCATGTAATCCAGCTCGGCGCCAACCGCATGGCCGAGATGCGAGGCAAGGCGACGTACGACTTGAAGCAGGAAGCCACGCGCATTCGCGCGGCGGGTGAGGACGCCATGCGGCGCACCGGTGAGGCGAAAGTGGCGGTCGGGCTATACACGCCTGAACAGGTCGAGCGATTGCTTACTCCGGCGCAATGGGCTGAAGTGGATACGACGCTGCTCATCCCGGCAGGGCCGTTCATCATGGGTACCGACAACGAGCACGCCGACGAGCAAAACCGGCCGCAACACAGCGTGACGCTGCCTGCCTATCGCATTGACAAGTACCCGGTGACGAATGCGCAATATGCCCGCTTTGTAGTCGCGACCGGTCATCGCCCACCGGAAAACTGGGCGGGGGGAGTGATCCCCAAGGGTAAGGAGTTGCACCCGGTGACGATGGTGTCGTGGCACGATGCCAAAAAATACGCGCAGTGGGCGAGCAAGCGCCTGCCGACCGAAGCGGAGTGGGAAAAGGCCGCGCGCGGGACGGACGGGCGGCGCTGGCCCTGGGGTAACGAGATGGATGGGACACGGCTTAATACTTACTACAACGTGGGGGCGACCACGCCTGTTACTGCCTATCCGCGGGGCGCGAGCCCGTTTGGGGTGATGGATCTCGCCGGCAATGTCAGTGAGTGGACGGCGGATGATTTCGTGCCGTATCCCGGGGGCACCGCGCTGGAGGATTTGTTCAAGGCCAAGCGCGGTAAGGCGACCTCAGCGGAAGACCGCAGCCTTAAGGTAGTAGACCTGGTGGTGACGGATCAGCGCTACAAGGTTATGCGCGGCGGGTCGTGGAAGAGTGATCCGTTTTCTACGGCGGCCTATCACCGCAACTACTCACTGCCGAATTACGCCTCGGATTTTTATGGTTTTCGTTGCGTGCAGAGCGCGCCCTAGACAGGATCCATGAAAAAGTTTGCCCTATACTGCGGGCTGCTCACGCCGGGAGCGGCCTATGCCCTCGATAGTTACCGCTATCTGCATGTTACGATTGATACCTTATGGTACATCTTTCTGTTTTTGGTTCCCGGCGTGCTCGCACCCATCGGCCTTGCTGCATGGTTGTATTGGCGCAACGCGAAGCGCGCGTCGAGTGCAGAGTCCGACCGTGATGAGTGATCTCATCGCATGAGGAACCTTTGGCCGTTGCCGTTGATTGCGGCGTTGTTATGTCCCCTGCTCCCGTTCGCCCCGGCATTGGCCGCGGATCGAAGTAGTGAGACAGTGATTCAGGAGTTTGTGAAGCAAGAGGAACGGGCCAAACTAGGCCAGCTAGAAAAGCAGCAGGCGGAGACAAGAAAGAAACACCAAATCCTGTTCTTGATGGGGCTGGCGCTGCTGATCAGTATCTTGACGACGGCGGGCCTGGGCATCGCCATGGCGGTGTATGGAAAGCAGGTCTTTATCCCTCATATGGTGATGGCGGGTATCAGCGTGACGCTGGCGATCGTGCATGCGGTGGTGGCGATTGTGTGGTTTTATCCGTTTTGAGTTTTGAGAGAGAGCTGCAGGCCGAATGAATTCGGTCGTAAGTAGGTGAGACAAATTCACACCCTTCCTGGCCAACTCGGTCTCCAAATATAAATGCGTGCTACTCGCGTCTGGCCTTGGGCCTTACTAATCCTTTACGCCTTCTCCGGCATGACAGGCATCGCTTACGAAGTGTTGTGGGCGCGCATGTTGACGGTGCAATTCGGGGTGAGCATCTTCGGCGTCGTCGTTACGGTGGCGGCGTTCATGCTGGGGCTCGGTTTTGGGAGCGTGCTGGGCGAGCGGTTGTCCTTGAGGTTGCGCAATCCACTCCGCCTGGTTGCCGTGCTGGAAGGGGGCGTCGCGCTGTTCGCGCTCGCCTTGCCGCAATTACTGCGTCTGCTAGACGACACAGCCGGCAGTCTCGCCGTGCAGCTAGACCTGAACGGCTGGTATCTGCTGCAGGGTGCGGTGACGCTGCTGGTGCTGGCGCTTCCTGCTCTGGCGATGGGTGTTACCTTCCCACTGATGCTCAAGGTCTTGGCGCCCACCCCGCTGACACTCGCCGAGATCTATGGGGCGAACACCTGCGGCGGTGTCGCGGGCGCCTTGTTGCCGCTTTGGCTGTTACCGGCTTGGGGCTGGGCTCAGGCGATAGACGTAGTCGCGTTGATAGGACTGCTGATTGCGCTGGGAGCAGGGCTACTCTCCACCGTCGCATCGGCGCGTAGCTCGGCGCAAGGTGTGATAACAGACGCCCGCCCCGATTTATTAACCTTGTTGGCCTATTTAGGTGTGGGCGCCGCGGCTCTGATGCTGGAAATCGCCTGGATACGCTTGTTCGGCATGATTCTGCTGCGCACCGAGTATGTCATGGCGCTGATCCTCGCGATATTTTTGCTCGGCATAGGTTTGGGCAGCCTGCTCGCAAGGTATATGAGGGACAGGTTCTGGTTGAGTTCCCTACCCGTCATCGCCGTGCTGTTTTCAGTCACCAGTTTGTGGGGGGTGCCCATCATCTCGGCCTGGGCGGAGCAGGGGCGGTTTGACTCACTACTCCAGGCGCTTACCCTGCAAGGGCTCGCGCTGACCGCGCTCACCCTCCCGGTAACCCTTGCGTTGGGCGCGTGGCTGCCGCTCATCAGCGCGCGCGCCGGACGAGACCGCACGACCTCGATGTCGCGAACGATGTCCGTGAACTGTGCGGTCTCTCCCTCATCCGGCCCTTCGGGCCACGGCTGCGCCCCCCTCGCTTCGCTCTCCCCAGCGGGAGAAGGGGAGTCAGAGCGCCCTTCGGTCGCAGATTCGTGGGTAGTAAAAAGCGGCGCGTGGTTGTATGGCGTCAACGCACTAGGCGGGGCGCTGGGCGCGCTGCTCGCAGGCGGGGCACTGATCCCGGCGTTCGGCGCGCCCGGCACGCTGCTGATCGCCGCATCGGTGCTGCTGGTGTGCGGCCTGGTGTGGGTCAGAGGCCCTGCTCTAAAAGCTGTTGTAGTAGCAACGGGATTTTTCACACTCGCAGTATTAGGTTGGCCGGTGCGGGAGTTACCGGAAATTGCAAAACTGTTGCCCAAGGCGCAGGCGGGGACTCTTGACGTGTATCGTCACGAGGATGCGCTCTCCATCACTCAGGTCGTGGAGCGCGCCGATGGTCAGCGCGTCTTGCTGACCGACATGCAGCGCATGGATGCGGCGACCGATCAGGCCGCTGTGATCGTGCAGCAAAACCAGGCGCGGCTGCCGCTGTTGCTGCACCCCGCGCCGCGCAGCGTGCTGTTTCTCGGTTTGGGCACGGGGATCTCGGCGTCCGGTTCACTGCCATTTCCAGATCTGCAACGCGCCGCCGTGGAGGTGTCTCAGGGGGTGATAGAGGCCATGCCCTGGTTTGCACCCCTTAATCAAGGTGTCGCTGCCGCCACCCGCATCGTGCGCGATGATGCGCGGCGTTTTTTGCGCGCCGACAGGGGGCATTACGATGTCATCATCGGAGATTTATTTCATCCCGATCTGGTCGGTCACAGCACGCTGCTCTCGGTACAGCAGTTCGCCCGTGCCAAGGCACGCCTCAATGAGGGCGGTCTGTTTGTACAATGGATCGCGCTCAATCAGTTCGACGCGGAGTCGCTTTCCGTGGTGCTACGCAGCTTCGCGCGCGTGTATCCGAGCGGCGTGATCTTCATGGACGGATTTCGCCTGGCGCTGGTTGGCGCAACGGGCAAGATAGCCGGTGCGCCGGCCATGCTCGCCAATCTCAACCGTATGAATACCGAAACACAGTCGCGGGTGACCGGCAGTGAAGGCGCATGGACCTGGCTGGGCCGTTACTGGGGGCGAATAAACGCCGAAACCGGCCCGGTGCAGGATGAATGGGCTCCACGCATTGAGTATAGTCTGCCCCGTGCCCGATACAGCGGAGAAATGGATCTTGTAAACATTATCGAGGAATTGCTGCGACAACGCCCGACACTGGAGCAGGCCGCGAGTGAACTGCATATCGCGATGTCAGATATGGCCGAGTTTGAGCGCAGCTACGCGGGAAATGAGTTGGCCACGCGCGGCTGGCTTGCGACGCTGCGCGGCAGTGACGAGGGTGCGCGGCTGCTGCGTCTTGCCTATGAGGCCAATCCCCGTGACCGCTGGATTGCCTTTGCGCTGGCCGATGCGATGTATGCCTCGCTGTCGCAGGTCCTTGCCAAGGGCAGAGACAGGCGTGCCGCTTTGCAGGCGATACTCAAGCTGCGTCCCGATCATGTCGAGACGCTGCGCGCCTTGTGGCGGCTCGAACTGGAGGCGGGTAATGCGGCCGAGGCGGAGCGCTACCGCTCGCAACTGACCGCCGTCAGCCCGCTCGACAGGGGAGTGAGGGTGAAAACCGGTGAGGAGTGAGGCGTTACAACAAGTGAGGGGTGAGGCGTGAGGGAAGCGGTTTTATACACCTCACTCCTCACGCCTTACGCCTCACTGGCAGTTAAGGCGTATGTTAAAATAGCATTGCTATGAGTGTAAGCGCCAACCAGGCATTAAACCGCATCAAGGTGACGGTTGAGACAGGGCGTACCGCCTCCGACGGGGTTCGTTTGCGCCGTTACCGGCGCGCCGTGCAGTGGGGCGCGCTGCTGGTCGCCATATTGATCCCCGTCACCGGTCTGTTTCGCATAGACCCCGCCGCCGGCGCCTTTGTGGTGCTGGACCGGCAGATCTGGTTTTCAGATTTTTTCATCGTGGTCGGTTTTTGGTTGGCGGTTTCGAGCATGCTGGTTATGACCTATTCCACGCTTGGGACGGCCTTCTGCGGCTGGGTGTGCCCGCAAAACACCTTCTCCGAGTGGGCCAACCGCATGACCCAGAGGTTTTTGGGCAAACGCGCCGAGGTGAGTCTCACCGGCGAGTTGATACACGTTTCTCCCGGCAAGAAAAAATGGATTAACTGGCTGATGTTGGGCGGCCTGTTCCTGGCGGCGTCGCTGCTGCTCGCCTTGATCCCTCTGCTGTATTTTTATCCGCCCGACGTGGTTTTGTCGTTCATCACCTTGCGTGACGATGCGCGCCTCGCCTCTTCGCTGCACTGGATTTACACGGTGTTTGTGCTGATTATTCTGGTGGACATCGCCGTGGTGCGCTACTTCTTTTGCCGCTTCATGTGCATCTACCGGGTCTGGCAGCACTCCTTCAAGACCCGTCAAACGCTGCATATCGCCTATGACGGCGCGCGCGGCGAACGCTGCGCGAGTTGCAACTTTTGTCTTACCGTATGTCCCGTGGAGATAGACCCGCGCAACACCAGCACCTATGACAGTTGCATCAACTGCGGTGCGTGCATCAGCGCCTGCGACTCGCTGCAATACCGCAGCGGCGAGCCCGGGCTGTTGAGTTTCGAGTTTGGCGAACGCAAGGTGTCAAAGCTGGTAGGGCTCGCGATCCAACAGGGCAGTAATCTCAGGAGTAATCTCGGTACGCTGCTCGGGCGTTTTTCCTGGAGCCTGCCGTTCACGGTGCTGGGCGCGGCGATGTTTGCGTGGGGGCTGCTGAGCTATCAGCCCTACCACCTCAGCGTTTACCGCGCGGACACCAATCAGGGAACGATACAGGACTACCGTATCGGTCTTGCCAACAAACTGTATAGAGAGGCGCTGTTGAAGGTGCGGGTAGAAGGCCTGCCCGCGGCGAGCTATCAATTGTCGGGAAGTGAAATGGCTTTTGCTACGGTCGGACGCAAGGACCTCAATCTGCACATTGGTAAAGTGCTGCCCAAGGGACTGTATCCCGTTGTCGTAAAAGTAGAGGCTCAGGATGGTTGGCGCGCGAGCTATCGAGTGCAACATTTTGTCAGTAGTGAAGGGGAAAAGAAAGTGAGGGGTGAGGAGTGAGGAGTGAGGAGTGAAGAGTAAGGGCACTGAAAAATCCGATGAGCCGGTGAATCCTGATTGGGGTGTCGAAGACCCCCAGCACTTTGGTTATGCCTCGGACGAGGAACGCCGCAAAAAACGCGGTCTGGAAGACTGGGAGCTGGTCGAGAAAATCCCTGAGTCGCAGCGCAATCTGCCGTATTGGTTTGTCGCGGTGGTCGTTGTCGTCACGCTTATTGCCGTGGGCTTGAGCTTTCCGTTTTGGGGAGACCGGCCCGGGCATCCGCGTCCGTGGTTCGACTGGGGTTTCGCCGCGGCCCTGGTGTACATCGCGGCGGGGTTTGCATTTGTCTACTACATGGTCAACATGTACGGTTCAAAGCGCGCGGGTAAGTTGGATAGCGACAAGACTAAGAATGAAGATCAAGACCCGCTATGAAGGCCATTCTCATAGCGCTCTTATCCGTGTGCGCCGTGGCCTGCGGGACAGATGAATCACGCTTACCTGTACAACGCTGGCAAGATGTCGTGATCGGGGTAGAGACGCGCCCAGCTCCAGTAGTGGTGGGGATGAATGAATTTCTGGTGTCGGGGACACGCCCGCCGCGCCGCGCCGCATACGATCTGTTGGTGTTTATCCGCATGAGCGATGCAGACCCGTGGGTGCAGTCTATCCAGGACGGCCATACCGGAGTATACCGCCGTGCGCTGAACGTGAGGGATGGGCCGCAGACCTTGCAGGTACGGCTCAAGCACGGTGCGGAGGAAACAGTGTTGCGCTATCCGTTGCCGCGGGCTGCGGCAACGTCAAACTGAGCATAGAAGCCATTTTTACCGCAGCGGACGCAGAGGAATACGATCAAAGGGTGGTATGTTTTCCCTCCACGTCCTCTGTGGTAAAGCGTCGTCTACGATGGTTTACCCGCTTCAGCAACGCCGGGCTTTCTATCCAGTGACGCAGCAATAAAATCTTTTCGCCACCGCGCGCCGCCGCGCAGCGCGGGCAGGTGAGATGACTTAGGTACAATTCCAGCGGCCGCTTTCCAGTTTCTAGCAGATCGGTTTGCATCCGGCGCACGCTTTTGGAAAGGCTGCCGATACCGCCCTCATGTAAAAATCCGCGCACCTGAAAAGGGTTGGGAAGATACTCCAGTCCGCGCGCGGGTGAGGTCGCGGGTTCCAGCAGCCGCAGGAGCTTTCCGCGGAACAGGCCGGTGCGCATCAGCACCAAGCCGGGCCAGCGTTCGGTGAGGTTGAGGCGTTCCAGCGTCTGCTGCTGCCGCTTTACCTGCAGTTCGTAACCCATCGGCATGTGTAGAAACATCGGTGTGGACACCGTATGCACCAGTTGTGCGGCTAGATTGATGTCCTGATCGTGCCAGCTGGGGAAGCCCCCGGGGCAGTTGCACTCAAGCCTCATGGACGGCTTTTATAGATATCCCTGGCCGTCAAGAAGATATTGGCGAAATAACACCAAAAACCAATACCCATCACGGTGGAAACCGCCGCAATGACGGGCGGGTAATAACGATGGGCCTCTTCCACCTTTGCGGGATGCTCGAGGTACAAAAAACCTTCCCAGATGCCGAAGAACAGCAGCGTGCTGTAAAAACCGGTCACCCCGAGGCTGACCCACCAGAAGGTGTGATTGACCAGCCGCAGGGAATAGAGCGGACGGTTGGACAACACGGGCAGTAAATGATAGCTCGCAGCCATCACCAGCAGCACCACGCCGCCGACCATGTTGATATGGGCGTGGGCGAGCGGATCTATCATGTGGCCGGGCCCGCCGTAGGGACTGCCGATGGAGTCCAGCCAGACGCGAATCGGGTGTATCACCTGCAGCACGCCGTGTACGGTACCGACAAGGAAGAACACGGCCGACATCACGACGAACTTGATAAGTGGATGGTGGGAGGATTTGAGCATTACGGACATGTTGGCAACAACTACCGGTCAGGGGGCTAACCTGCCGGTAGCTCAGGGATAAACCGCGTTGCGAAGCAACGCGACGGGCGGAGTTGGGCTTGCGCAGCCTGACCTACGCGATTTACTTCTTGGGTGGGGAGAGATTCTTCAGCGCGACGTTGGTGATCGCGATAGCAAGCAAGATAAAGCCGCCGAAAATAATGATCGGAATAATCATGGATGCAGGCATGGAGGGCTCCTACGGTTATGTGATATGTGAGTTAAAAGTGCTAAAAATGAAAGCCATTATAGTCAACCCGCCGGTACGGCGCAAGGTGGTCTGAGGTAGCTAGCGGACCTCTGCCTGCCCTACCCCGCGCGGGTCGCTGGTGGCCGAGACGGTCCTGTTTCGCCGGTCCCAGAACACCGCCTGCATGTTGCCGTAGGGCCGTTCCAGGGGCTCTAACTTGTGGCCCATCTTTTCAAGACCCGTAATCAGTTCCCTGGAAAGCGCGCCAGGTTCATATTGCACCCCATCGGGCAGAAACTGGTGGTGATACCGTGGCAAAGTTACCCAGGACTCCGGTTCATGACCGGCTGCATAGTCCAGCGTGGCGAGTATAACCATCGAGATAATCCGGCTGCCGCCGGGCGTGCCGAAGATCGCCACGCCACGCTTATCCTCCAGAAAGGTCGGTGTCATACTGGAAAGCGGACGTTTACCGGGCGCGATGGCATTCGCCTCTCCGCCCACCAGACCGTAGACATTCGGCACCCCCGGCTTGGCGGAAAAATCGTCCATCTCATCGTTTAGCAATACGCCCGTGCCGGGGGCCATAAAACCCGAACCGAAGGGGAAGTTGATACTCATCGTTGCGGCGACGCGGTTGCCTTCTTTGTCGAGCACCGAGAAATGTGTAGTATCTCCAACCGCCGGAATGAGGGGATTTTGTCCCGGCAGGCTGGCGCTGGGCATGGCGCGGTCGCTGCGGATGGAAGCGCGCAGGCCCGCGGCGTAGAACGGATGGGTGAGCTGCGCCACGTCCACCTTGACGTAGTCCGGGTCACCCAAATACTCGGCGCGGTCACGGTAGGCGCGCCGCATGGCTTCTATGGTGAGGTGCGTGCGGGTGAGAGCCGGTAGTTCGTCGAATTTATAGCCCGCCAGGATATTAAGCGTAGTGAGCAGCGCGACACCGCTGGAGGAAGGCGGGGCGGCGGTAGTTATGTTTATCCCATGATAGTTGCCGCGTACAGGTTTACGCTCCATTACGCTATAGTTGGCGAAATCATCGAGTGACCAGATGCCGCCCGCGCTGCGCACGCCGTCCACCAAGTGTTGCGCAACGGTTCCGCCGTAAAATCCGTTTACGCCATGCACTGCGATGTTCTCCAATGTTTTTGCCAGGTCGGGCTGTTTAATGAGATAACCGAGTTCCGGGACTTCGTTGTTGTGCAAGAACACGGCGGCTGCCGCAGGTGATGCGCGCAGCGCATTAAGACGAAACTCGGCCATGCCTCGATAGGACTCATTGACGGCAAAGCCGGCGCGCGCAAGCTTAATGGCGGGAGCGAGGCTCTTTTTGAGCGGTAGCCTTCCATAATGTTGGGCAAGATGCACGATGGCCGCCGGTGTGCCGGGAATCGCGGCGGCCAGCGCGCCGTCCACGGAGAGATTCGGGATTACCTCGCCGTCGTCATCGAGGTACATGTCGCGCCGCGCGGCGAGCTGCGCCTTTTCGCGCCCGTCCAACATGGTTTCAAAGCCGTCTTTGGCGCGGTACAGCAGCCAGAAACCGCCGCCGCCGAGCCCAGAACTCATCGGCTCGACGACTGCCAGCGCCGCCGTCACCGCGACCGCCGCGTCAAAGGCATTGCCACCCGCCGCCAGGATTTCTTGACCGGCCTCAGTGGCGAGCGGATGGGCGCTACCGATGGCGGCGGCGGGTGGTTGGTCGGCGAGTGCCTGGGCTCCAATCGTTAAGCTCAGGACAACAAGCAGCCATGCACGCCATTTCATCTTAACGTTTGTGCGCAGTGAGAGCCGCGTTCACCGCCGGATGTACAAACTCCGAGACATCACCACCGAGCGCGGCAATCTCGCGCACCAGGCTGGAGGAAATATAGGCATATTGTTCCGCGGGGGTGAGAAACAGGGTCTCGACTTGCGGGGCCAGCCGGCGATTCATGCCGGCCAGTTGGAATTCGCGCTCGAAGTCCGACACTGCGCGCAGGCCGCGCAGTATCACCTGCGCCCCACGCGCCTTAACGAAATCGGCGAGCAGAGTATCGAAGCTGACTACCTCGACATTTTTCAATTCAGCAAGCACGGTGTGCGCCAGCTCGATGCGCTTGGCCAGCGATAGCGCCGGGGCCTTGGTGGGACTCGCAGCGATCGCCACGATCACCCAATCGAATAATTTCGCCGCGCGCTGAACCAAATCACTGTGTCCCTTGGTGATCGGGTCGAAGGTGCCGGGATAGATTGCGGTGATGTTCATGTTGTCGTGGCTCCCTCTCTTGTCGCTAAATGATACCCTACTTGACCGGCCTTTTGGCTGCGTTTTAGTCGCCAATGATCGGGTAGGCTAGGCAGGCCGAGGACCGACTCGGATTCCAAATAGATGTAGGCCGAGGGGGCGAGCCAGCCGCGTTCTTCCAATAATTTACAGCAGGGTTCCAGCAAGCCTTGGCCGAACGGCGGGTCGAGAAATACAATGTCAAAGGTTGATTTCCGGTGCGGCGACTGGAGCCAGGTCAAGGCGTCGGCCGCAATCTATCCCGGCACC